>JAMWDF010000192.1 GCA_023818865.1 Candidatus Omnitrophota bacterium | reverse complement strand
CCCGAAAGTGTTCCTCGAGAAAAGACAATTGAACAAATTGGCCGAAGTCTTAGACAAGTGGCTGCTTTTGCTGCTGACTATGGTGTGAAAATCAGGCTGGAAGTTCACGGAGCTGGGACCTGTCACCCACCTTACATCAAACAGATGGTAGAGATTGCTGACCACCCCAACTGTTATGTCTGCTGGAATTCCAATCAAGCAGATAGGGATGAAAATGGTTCTATTGACAAGAACTTTGACCTCCTGGCAGACAAAATTGACATTGTTCACATCAACGAACTTTCAAATGATTACCCCTGGATAAGACTTTTTTGTCTGTTGCAGAAGAGAAATTTTCAGGGTTATTGCCTGGCTGAGGTAGGAGCCAGCCCGGAGCCAGAAAGATTCTTCTTGTACTACCGCGCACTTTTTGATGCCTATTGCCGGCTAGCGCTTGGACAAGAGTAATCAGTGCCTAACATCGCCAGAAAAATACTCGGTGTGAAACCCTGGCCAGGCGTTGTTGCGGTGTTCGGCCGGGGTGGCTGGACCGGCGGGTAGAAGGACAAAATCTTCTTGACTAACCAAAGGTGAATTTCTAACCTGGTGTTTTCTGATAAGTTCTCTTTTCAAGTTTTCTTTTTCCACCTTGAACTCTGGTAAATCAGCCAGATTTCTCAATTCTTTGGGGTCATTCTTCAGGTCAAAAAATTGCTCCACTCCACCTTCCGGATAGTAAATGTATTTCCACCTTCCGTCGGTAATGGCTGTATAACACCTACCGCCAAAAGCCCCGCCTTCCAAATAGGGGCGGCTCTTTATTTCTCCCCGGGCTAGCCGGACCAAGTCAAGTCCGTCGGAATCTTCAGGTATTTCCCCTCCAGCTGCCGCTACCAGGGTAGGCAAAATGTCAGCATGGGTTACCAGGTTCCTGACTTCATGGCCAAAACAGCGATTGTCCCAGGTTTTGGGCAGACGGAGAACAAACGGAACCCGGGCAGAGACCTCATGGAAGAAAATTTTAGAGAAGGCATAGTGATCACCCAGGTATTCACCGTGGTCAGAAGTGAAGAGAATTAAAGTATTCCAAAGGAGTCCCAAGTCCTGAAGAGCGGAAAGTATTCGCCCGAGATTGTAATCTATTTGGGTAATCAGTCCATAATAAGCGGCCCTTGCTTCCCGGACAATTTCCCGAGGTAATAGGTCGTAGTCCAGTGCTTCTTTGGTCCGCCGAAAAGCCACCGGGCTACGCTCCGGTTCACTCCAGTCTCCGTAGACCGGGTCAGGAATAGGGCAGTTTCGGTACATGGAATAGTAAGGCTCTGGCGGGTCAAATGGAGGATGGGGTTTAGAAAAAGAACACCAGAGGAAAAAGGGAACTGTTGGATCCCGTCTTTCTAAGATATACTCAAGACATTGTTCAGCAATCCAGGAAGTTAGAGTTAGACTCTCCGGCACCGTTGCCATGGTAGGATAAACTTCATTCTGCCCAAGTCCATGTCTCATTGGCTGGTAAGGAAAATTCGCTTTTCTGATCCAGCGATAATAATCCTCAGGCAGAGTCATCTCGTCAAAGCCATGCCTAGTTCGTTGAGGGGAAAAATGCATTTTGCCGATGGCCGCGGTTTGATAGCCAAGGTGGCGAAGTCTAGCTGGCAGGGTATCTTCTCGTCCTAAGACTTCGCTGGTGCGACCGTTACCCCACATGCCATGATTAAAGACATACTTGCCACTCATAATGCTGACCCGCGCAGGCACACAGATCGGACAGTCGGCATAAGCCCGGGTGAACCTTATTCCCTCCTGGCAGAGAAGATTGAAATGGGGTGTTCTCATAAAAGAAGGCGCCTCTGGACCGCAGGTATCAAACCTCTGTTGATCTGTAGTCACCAACAGAATATTAGGCTTTTCCATGTTTTCTCCCTCACTTTGAAACTACTCTTCTTGAGTCTTATCTTGTCCATAACGCTCGGAGTGATAACGGGTAAACCACTTCCTGATTTCTTCTTCCGGCAAAGGATGAATTTCTTTTTTGACGAGACTGCCTAGAAGCAAAGCATAAAAAGATGTTTGCGCACAATATTCAGCCATCAGGGCATGAAAAGCAGCCTTTTCTGCCGTTGTGCCGACAGCGAAAAGTCCATGCCGGCCAAGGATGATAGCCGGACAGTGAGTTTTCCGGTAGACAGAAAGAAAAGCCTGGCCGATGGCATCAGCGGAATTATCTACATACTCGGTTACCGGAATTTCTGTGCCAAAGACATCTGCATGCCCGGTAGAAAGGGTAGGAACAGACTGACCAAGGATAGCAAAGACGGTGGTGAAACGAGAATGGGTATGGCAGACTCCGCCGACTTCCTTAAGGTGGCGGTAGAGGAATAGGTGATGAATGGTATCCACCGAAGGTTTCCATTTACTGGAAACAACCTGGCCGTTAAGTCGCACTCGCACCAGCATGGCCGGGGTAAGTGTCTCATAAGCTACTCCGCTAGGCTTGATTAAAATTTCCCTCCGGTTTCTATCTAAACCGCTGACATTGCCTTGAGTTCCAAAGACCAAGTTGTTTCGCCACAGGGACAGATTGGCCTGCCAAACAGAAGTTCTTAAGTTATGAACTGAGTTGAAAGGTCTATTGGCCACTGCTGCTCCATTTCAAGTCTAACAGTTCCTTCATCACCGAATAAAGACTTTCATTATAAGCCTTTGTGCCAAAGGCATCGTGAAGTCTCCGATAAAGGCTGTATAAACGATTGTATACCTGGTGGTTTTCTATCCGGGGCTGGTAAATTTCTGGTTTGAAACGACAGAGCTTTTCCTGAAGTTGGTAGAGACTGGTTTCTCCTGTCTTTTTCGGGTCGGCGGCCAGGGCACCAAAAATAGCTGCTCCCAGCGCACAACTTTGGGAAGAAGCAGGGATTCTAAAGGGACGGCCGATGATGTCAGCATAAAGTTGCATCAGGAACGGGCTTTTCTCGGCAATCCCTCCACCGGTAATAATTTCGGAAACTTTGATTCTGTATTTTTCCAATCTTTCTATGATTACCCTGGCCCCAAAAGCAGTTGCTTCAATCAAGGCCCGGTAAACTTCATAGGGTTTTGTCTTTAGAGTGAAGCCGACAATCAGACCGGTAAGTTTCTGGTCAACCAGAATGGTCCGATTACCATTATGCCAGTCCAGAGCCAGTAGCCCTGATTCCCCTGGTCTCAGTTTCTCTGCTTCCTTTTCAAAGTAACGGTAAGAACGGTCAGGAAATTCTGGCATGAAAGTTTTTACAAACCAATAGAAGATGTCTCCTACTGCGGATTGCCCTGCTTCTAATCCCCAGTACCCAGGGACGATGGAGTCAGGGACCATCCCGCATAATCCAGGAATAGCCGGGAGCTCTTGGTTTCTAGGGAAAATCATCATATCACAGGTGGAAGTGCCCAGAATTTTCACCAGCACTTCTTCTTTGATTCCCGAGCCGACTGCTCCCATATGGGCGTCAAAAGCACCGACACTGATCGGAGTATTTTCCGCCAGTCCTAACTTTATAGCCCACTGGCGAGAAAGAAAGCCAGCGACTTTACCCGCGGGGTAAGCTTTTTCGTATAATTTTTGTCGCAACCCGCGAAAGTCAGGGGAAAGGGTTATTAAGAATTCATCATCTGGGAGACCACCCCAGTCTTCGCTATAAAGGGCCTTATGTCCGGCGGCACAGATGCAACGGACCGCTTCTTTGGGAGTTCTTCTCCCGGCGAGGACTGCGGGAATGTAATCAGCCAATTCTATAAAACTACTAGCTGCCTGGAAAACTTCTGGAGCCACTCTGGAGAGATGGAGAATCTTAGAGAAAAACCATTCCGAAGAATAAACCCCGCCGATCCGCTGCAGATAATGAGGCCTGATTTTCCTGGCCAGGTGGGTAATTTCTTCTGCTTCTTCCGTGGAAGTATGGTCCTTCCAAAGCCAGGCATAAGCGTGGATGTTGCCGCTGAATTCTGGGTGAAAAGAAAGTGGAATTAGTTCAGCATCTACAGAAAGGGGGGTACTGCCAGTGGTGTCTACTCCGATACCCACAACTATTTCCGGAGAAAAATTAGCCTCTTTTTTGGCTGCGTCTCTAAGCACGTTTTTGACTACTTTTTCCAGACAGATAAGGTAGTCGGCTGGGTTCTGTCTGGCTAAATGAGGGTCTTTGGCATCCAGGATAATTCCGTCAGTCCCGGAAGGGTAGGGCACAATGCTTTCAGCGGTTTCTTCACCAGTTTTTAGGTTTACCAGCAATGCTCTGACTGAATTGGTACCAAAATCAAGTCCCAGAGAGTAAGCCATGGTTACCTCCTTAATCAGCCCACTTGAATTCTCTAATGGTTGATTTTAACTTGAAAATCTCCTGAAAGCAACCAACCTGGGGTATTATGATTGACACTCTGAGGTAATGTGATAATCTCTATCTAGTTTGATCTATGTCGTCTGGTCACATTTCTTTTTCGTGGAGGAACCCAATGAAGGATAGGT
>JAMWDF010000191.1 GCA_023818865.1 Candidatus Omnitrophota bacterium | reverse complement strand
TGACGGTTGGCGAATTACCGCGAATGCTTTCACTGGCAGCCAGGTTTGGCAGAAATACTCTTGGTTGTGCGAGCCGAAAGATGGGGCGATTATCCGGGGAACTATGACCGAATTTTCTCGGATGCAGGCTAGATTTACCCTTGACCGACTGCCTGAAGGCAAGAAAACTATTTTGGAGATTGAAGGCCAGGATAGTGATAAGTTCTGGTGTCCACCGGTGCCTATTCAGATTTTTCTTAACAATCGTAAGGTGTTTGAAGGACCAAATGGGTTTGTCAAAAGAGGCTGGTCCAGGCAAACTTTTCCTTTGCCGGAAGGGGCTTTGAAAGTTGGAGACAATGTGATTGAAATTCGTAACCTGGCTAATAGTGACAGTTTAATCTCCCACTGGGTGATGATTCATGAGGTTTTGGTCCGGTTTCAATAACCAGGAGTAAAGATGAAAACCAAATTGGGCTTACTTTTGGTGGCGACTTTTGCTTCTATCCTTTCTGCTTTTGATTTACTCACCTTGAAATCTATTCAGGTTGGAGAAAACCCGGCTTGGCCGGAGAAGCAAGCGGCCGAAGAACTGAACAAACGGCTTAAGTCACTTTTTACCATAGAGGTGCCGATTTTCCTTGGTCCGGTCAAGAAGTCAGAACCAGCCATTTATCTGGGGAGACAGGCCGCTATTGCCTCGGGTTTGGTCAAAGAGACAGAATTGGAACCACTGAAGTACGATGGTTATCTGGTGAGAATTTCTTCTTCAGGAATTGCGATTGCTGGTTACCGAGCCCGCGGGGCCCTTTACGGCACTTATGCGCTTATTGAAAAAATGGGGCTGAAGATTTATCCGGGCAACCGCTCCCTGGGAACAATAGAAAGTTTTCCCCGAGTAATGCCCACCAGTCTGGCTGAAGGAACTTTCACTTCCTCGCCTTTCTTTGAGTACCGAAGCCTCCTTGATTATATTGACCGAGGAATGTTGGGTGGTTCTTGGCAGGACTTAGGAAATCCCCAGGAGGGAGCCAATCAGGATATCCTTGGTCGGTCAGCCCAGAAAAACTGGTTGCCAGGAGAATGGCTGGGAAGCGACCATACCGCGCCTTACCTGGTGCCTAAACAACTTTATTATGACAGTCATCCAGAGTATTTCGCGATGAGTGGAGGCAAACGGCTACCTAAAGAGACTTTAATGCAGCGGATGTCTCTCTGTTTGAGTAACCCGGAAGTCCACCGGATTGCGGCTCAACGGATGGTGGAATGGATGGATATCCAGAAAGACAGAAGGTTTTTCTACTGCACTGACGCTGATGCTGACCCCTGCCGCTGTAGTCAGTGTCTTGCTCTGGATTACTTGTATTACTACTGCCCAGACCGGTACCTGGCTTGGGTAAACTCGGTAGCGAGAGCTGTGGCAAAGGCTCATCCGGAAAAGAGGCTTTTTGCTTTTGCCTATATTGCTACGGTCAAACCGCCGGTGAAAGAAAGGGTTGAACCCAATGTTATTGTTCTTTACTGCCCGTGGTACTGGACTTCGGCTGGGGTGCGCTATGCTTCCTGGGCTCATCCTCGGAACATCACGGCCATGGAAGAATTTATGGGTTGGGTGATGAAATTTCCTAATCAGATGGGCATCTATGACTATCCTGGACACGGGGCTTGTCTGTGGTTAACCGGGCACATAGAACGAGTGAAGTGGTATGCCAAGAACCGGGTGAAAACCATTTACTGCTGTGGGACTCCGACTCTTTTTGATGGTCTGTTTCTTTATGTGGTGGGCCGGTTGAACTGGGACCCGTATCTTGATTCAGGCAAACTAATTGAGGAATACATGAAAGTAGCCTATGGCCAGGCAGCCGGACCACTCCTGAAGTATTTGCAATTAGACCGCCAGCTGGCCCTTTCTGGGCCAGGCCACATTCTGGCTGATGAAGAAAGCCTGCGGCAGGGTAGAAAACTACTTCAGGAAGCCTGGGAACTGGCAGAAAAAGAGACCCCTGAAGTTAAGAGCAAATTGGCTTTTGACGTGCTTACCTTTCTCGGTGACAGGTTTTCCTATTTCCATCCCCGCAAGCAAAGTTTCTTTTCTGAACAAGCCATTAGAGAGTATCAGCAAGACGTGGTCTGGTACATTAACAGCGCTCATTGGCTGATGGCGGAAGCACTGAGAAGAAAAAGTACTTGGCTAAAAAATTCTGTGGAAAAGCAGTTGATGGAAACCTTGAATTCCCTCAACTTAGAATACCAGGAGATTGTTGAAGATCCGGCAAAAGAGAGAAAGGACCTGCCGGAGGCAGAACGAATCAACGCTCGGTTCATTGCTCATCCAGAGAAAATAGTAGAAGGTCTGGAAATCAAGGCCGCACCGCCGGCAGAACAAAAACAGGTTAACATAGTTGACCTCAGCGAAAGTAAAGATAGGGAAGGCTGGGTAATGGAATCAACCAATCAGGAACTGGTGAGCCAGCCGGTGAAGAAGACATACCGGAACATCGGCGGTGTGAGTGTACCGGTGATTGGCTGTTCTTGGCCGCTGGGCAAGCTTCCTGAGTACCGGTTGCCCATCTCTGATAAAGGGAAGAAAATTATCCACTCCGGTTCTTTTGTTCTGGTGAAGAAACTGGAAACTCCGGTTGACATCTCTGGTTGTGACTTTGTGGAGTTTCATGTTTCAAGTTCTACCAGTGTGCCAGCCACCTTTTGTCTGGATATGCCAGATATTCCTGGAGTTCGGAGTGATATTCACTTGCACCCAGGAGAACAGATTGTTAGGCTGGACCTAAGACAGCATGCTGCTGGCGCTTGGGGAAGACATAAGGAAAAGTGGAATGGCACCATTTCTGGAATAAAAATAGAGTTTTGGCCCCAGGACAATTTTTATCCCCACCCTCAGACCAAGGATGGCCAGTTTGTTCTTCTGAAGGTGTCTGCCTTGAATTACAAGCACCAGCCGGCTGATTTGCCTTATCCTGGCCAGGTAATTTGGTTGGCCCAGTACCGATCCAATCTGACTTACAACCTGCCTGTTCCCAGAGAAAAATGGCGGTTAAGACCCAATAAGACTGCTGATCGGGACCATTATGAGCCAGAACGTTTCCGTACCTTCACTGCTGACCGATGTTTAACTCCCCTGCGAGCCATCGTCATCGGACCCGGGGCTTCTCCTGAGGAGACCAGGACAGCTGAGAATCTCCAGCAGTACCTAAAGAAACTTTTTGGCGTCACTTTGCCCATCAACCCGGATGGGTTGAGTGTCAGTCAGGATACTGGGAATGTTTTTCTTCTAGGTAAGAAAGCCGCGCTGGCCAGTCAAAAGGTAACCGAAGAAGAACTGAAATATGTCGGTCCAGAAGGATTTGTGATCCGAGCTCATCAGGGAGTGGTAGTGGTCGCTGGCTCAACGGAAAAAGCTACCGCCTACGGAGTGGCCAGATATCTGGAGGACCATGGTGCCAAGTTCTTCCAGCCAGGGGTGAAGGAAAAATTGCCGAATTTGTCTGCTGGCTTTTTGCATGAACTTTATCTATTGGACTGGCCTTCTCTTTCCCGAGAGAACTTGGCTGGAGGCTGGCAATTAGGCTGTCTCCAAGATTATCAACCAGTAACGACAGTGAATGAACCGGAGGTGGAAAAACTTGCTGAGGCGATTAAGGAGAAACACGCTATCGCTCCGCCAAAGGAGCCGTGCCCCTTCAAAGCCCATTAGCCCCGCAGAAGCCCACAATAGACTGTCTTTTTGGGCAGCAAGGCGCAGCTGGAAGGTTTGCTTTCTTTCCCCTTCGTAGGTGGCTTGATAGCGCGCACGCAGGGTCTCAAACGGCGGAGCTACCTGAGCTAAATACGCAACGACAGCTGCTGAGGTGCGTGGAGCTTCGGGAAAAGTAGCTCGGCGGGCAGCTCGGCGCGGACACCCACTTAGGAGCACTCCTAATCCCAAAACTAACGCCATCCTCATAAGCCTGCCAAAGGATACTGCATGCGCGCTCGGTCCTTCCAGCGATGGTAGGCTGCACCTACGAGGGACTCATCCAGTCGCCCCAAAATATCTTGCCACAGCTCCAAGGGGAGGGAGAATTCTTTTTCGGCGAGGCTGGCGGCAATGCGGCGCGCCTCCTCTACGCGCCCCTGCTGCATAGCTATAAGAAAAGCTCCCCACTCCCTATACGGCGAGGGAAGGGAAATTACACCAGGACTGCTTCCCTCCGGAGCGGTAGGCTGTACCCGCAAGCTCAAAAGCTTCACTAACCCACTCGTCCAGGGTTCTTTATACCAGCGAGAGAGCTGTGCTTGCGTAGAAGGCGTAAGCCCTCCCTCCCGCAGCTCACACAAAATCTGATAATACAGAATAGTATGCGCAGTGAGGGTATCGGGTTCGGGGAGGAGGCGCCAGCCTTTTGCGAATGCGGGAAGGGCTTGCCGGCAACGACCCTGCTGGGCTAAAGCTACGCCTTCCCACCAGAAAAGGCGTCCTTGCCCGGGGAAAAGCTCCTTTCCC
>JAMWDF010000190.1 GCA_023818865.1 Candidatus Omnitrophota bacterium | reverse complement strand
GGTTGCCAGGCGATCGCTTCCATGTTGGGGATACAGTTAAGGCTCTTCTGATTGAAGTCCGCCGCCCAAACCGAGGGACATATCAGTTGATAGTCTCCAGAACACACTCTGACCTAGTTCGCCGCCTCTTGGAAGCAGAAGTGCCTGAAGTGAAGGACGGGTTAGTGGAAATCAAGAATATTGCCAGGTTCCCTGGAGACCTAACCAAAGTAGCAGTATTCTCTAACAACCCAAAGTTAGACCCGGTTGGCACCTGTTTGGGAGACAAAGGCTTACGCACCAAGAATATTAGTAAAGAATTAGCTGGAGAGAAAATTGAAATCATTGAGTGGTCCCCAGATATGGCTACATACATTCTCAACTCACTCAATCCTGCTCGGGGTGAACAGGTGATTTTGAACGAACAGGAAAAAGAAGCCATAGTCCTGGTTACAGACGAACAACTATTTCTGGCTATTGGGAAAAAAGGGCAGAACGTCCGTCTAGCGTCAAAACTAACAGGCTGGAATATTAAAGTATTGCGTTTTTCAGAGTATGTCCCTGGCGAAACTGCCGCAGCAATTCATCTGTTGGGTATAACAGAGCAACTTGTCATTACCTTGAAAGAAGCAGGTTTTGATACCATCAAGAAGCTGGCGGCCGCCCAACCAGAGGATTTGAGAAAACTTCCCGGGATAAACCCGGAAGAAGCCATTGAGATAATTGAGACAGCCAAAAAGCATCTTAACCTCCCTGAAGGAGAGTTGAAGTGAGGATTTACGAATATGCCCGTCTGATGAAGGTTTCTACCAAGGAAATCCTGGAACTATGCCGCCAACTGGGGTGGAAAAATAAGAAGAGTGTCAGCAGTTTGAACGAAGATGAATGTTCCGCCCTGAATAAACGCCTTCAGCCAACGGAAAACAAACCAAGACAACAGCCAGCCAGGCCTCCGAAAGAACCTGAACCCCAAAAGGACAAAACTAACCAGCCAGGTTTATCTTCAACTAAATTTGAATCACAGCCAGCCCCTCCAATCAATTCAGCCGTTAGTTCTCCTGAATTTCGCTCTGTCACTATAGAAAAACCTAAGAAGAAAATTCAGATATCCGGCAACGAAACTGTGGCTGAACTGGCCGCAAAGATTGGAGCTAAACCAGGCTTTCTCTTAGCCAAATTTATCCAAGCCAATTTAATGGTTAATGTCAACCAGAGACCTGGAATTGAATCAATTAAACAGGTCCTTGACTCACTAGGAATGGAGATAGAAACCCAGGCGACTGCCCAGCCAAGTGCTCCCCAGTTACTTTCAGTCGAATTGAAACCAAGGGCTCCCGTGGTTACTATTATGGGCCATGTGGACCATGGAAAAACTACTATCTTAGATTCCATTCGGAAGAGCCGCCTGGCCCAGAAAGAATTCGGGCAAATTACTCAAAAAATTGGGGCCTATCGGGTGGAACTCCCAGCCGGCGCCATTGTTTTTCTGGATACACCGGGACATGAAGCCTTCACTGCTATGCGGGCCAGAGGAGCCACGGCAACTGACTTGGTAGTTCTGGTCGTAGCCGCTGACGAAGGAGTAAAACCCCAGACGGTGGAAGCCATTAACCATGCCCGCTCTGCCAAGGTACCAATTATTGTTGCTGTTAATAAAATCGACCGACCTAATGCCAATCCTGACCGGGTCCGACAACAGCTTGCAGAGCATGGACTGGTTCCTGACTCCTGGGGAGGAGAAACTGTTTTTGTCAATGTATCAGCCGTCACTGGTGAAGGGATGAAAGATTTATTAGACATGATTTTGCTGGTGGCTGAAATGTTGGAATTGAAAGCTAACCCAGACAAACCGGGGGAAGGGGTGGTAATTGAGTCAAGAGTAGATCGCACCCGGGGACCGGTTCTGTCAGTGTTGGTACAGGATGGGACTATTCGGGTTGGCGATAGTTTGGTTGCCGGAGGAGCTTACGGCCGCATAAGAGCCTTATTTGATGACTGGAACCGGCGGATTTCTGAAGCTGGGCCATCTACTCCGGTGGAAGTGCTTGGCTCCAGTGAGATCGCCCCCCCAGGAACAAAATTTCAGGTGGTGGCTAATGATAAATTAGACAGAGAAATTGCTGAAAAAAATCGGTTAGTCGCCACTATTCAACCCACCCAAAGCCGGCGGTTAACCCTTGAAGACCTGTATCAACAGACGAAGGAAGGCAAAGCAAAAGAATTGAAACTCATTTTGAAAGCTGACTGCCTTGGTTCAGTAGAAGCAATCCGAAGCATGTTGGAAAAACAGAAGAATGATAATGTTTCTTTGTCTTTTATTCATTCTGGCACTGGGCCAATCACTGAGAATGATATCTTATTGGCGGCAGCTTCTAACGGCGTAGTTATCGGCTTTAACGTATCTTACGGAGAAAAAAGTGAGGAGATAGCTAAGAAACAAAAGGTGGAGGTGAAAATTTACCGCCTTATTTACGACCTGCTTGATGACATCAAGCGAGCTATGGAGGGACTACTGGAGCCGGAAATCTTGGAGGTTCTCAGTGGACAGGCCTTAGTAAAGAAAGTCTTCACCCTGTCTAACAACAAGGTGGTAGCGGGTTGCCTGGTGGTTGATGGGAAAATGATAGCCGGGTCAAAAGCCAAGGTAATTCACGACGGAAAGGTTATCCATGAGGGAACATTAAGTAGTCTCAAACGGTTTAAGGATTCAGTCAAAGAGGTAGCGGCAAACACCGAATGCGGGATTGAAATTGCAGATTTTAAAGGTTTCACTGTGGGGGATATAATCCAATCAGTTCTGGTCGAAAAGATATCCCGGTCAGTCTAAGGACTTTTTATGTCTTCTCCGCCTAAGATGGAAAGAAAAACTGAACAAATCAGAACTATATCTTTTGGGGATTTCCAGATCGGTCAAAATCATCCCCTGGTGTTGATAGCCGGTCCGTGCGTCATAGAAGGCGAGACAGAAACTCTTCAGTTAGCTAGAGAAATACTTGTTTGCTGCCGAAAATTTGGCGTTCCCCTCATCTTTAAGGCTTCCTATGATAAGGCTAACCGAACTTCATTGCATTCTTACCGCGGTCCGGGGCTGGAAAAAGGGCTGTCTATCCTTGGTAGAGTGCGCCGCGAACTTGGTGTCCCAATCCTTTCGGATGTTCATTGTCGGCAAGAGGTTCAAGCAGCGGCCGCGGTCTTGGATGTTATTCAGATTCCTGCCTTCCTTTGCCGGCAAACTGACCTATTGCTTACCGCCGCCAGAACCGGAAAAGCCATCAATGTAAAAAAGGGACAGTTCCTTTCCCCGTGGGAAGTTTACCCTATTATTGAGAAAATAGTTTCTACCGGCAATGAAAATCTATTACTCACCGAACGAGGGACTTGTTTCGGTTACAATCAACTGGTAACCGATTTTCGAGCCCTGGCTATTATGAAAAAATTCGGTTATCCAGTAGTCTACGATGCCACCCATAGTGTCCAGCAACCCGGAGGATTAGGAAAATCCTCGGGAGGGCAAAGCGAATTTGTGTTCCCGCTAGCTCGGGCAGCAGTAGCAGTTGGTTGCGACGGACTCTTTTTGGAAGTTCATCAGGAACCAAATAAGGCACTTTCAGATGGACCCAATATGCTTCAGTTAAAACTCCTCCCGGAGTTACTGGGACAGGTACTAAAAATCAGAAAAGCCCTCGGTCATGAAGAGACAAAAAATACTTAAATTGGGACAGAAGATAATTGATACGGAAATTCGCGCTCTTAAGCAGGTCAGACGTCGGCTTGGGAAGGAGTTTATTCAAACCATAAGATTAATCCAGGGTTGTCGCGGCAAGATTGTGGTCACCGGGATGGGAAAAAGTGGCATTATCGGACGGAAGATAGCTGGAACTATGTCCAGCACTGGTACCACCGCGGTTTTCTTGCACCCGGGAGAAGCGATTCACGGAGACCTTGGCTTGGTCACCAAAGGCGACATTATTTTAGCTATTTCTAATAGCGGAGAAAGTGATGAAATTCTGCGCATTTTACCGGCAGTAAAGAAGATCGGTGCCCGGATTGTCGCTCTAACCTCTTCCTCAGAATCCACTTTGGCCCGAGCCAGCGATGTTGTAATCTCCACCGGTCCTGTTCAGGAAGCAGATGACTTCGGGTTGGTACCATCTTCCAGTACGACTTGTGCCTTGGTTCTCGGCGACGCTCTGGCTCTGACCCTTTTAGCCCTTAGCAGTTTTGACCAGCGTGATTATGCGCTTTATCATCCAGGCGGTAATTTAGGGAAAAGACTCATGCTGAAAGTAAGAGATGTAATGCAAACCGGCAAGCAAATTCCGGTAACAGAGGAAACGGTTTGCTTCCCGGAAGCCCTGAAGGTAATTAACGAAAAGAACCTTGGTTTTACCCTGGTAGTAAACAACAAGCAGCAGCTTGTTGGAATCATTACCGATGGAGATGTGCGCCGCCTGTTACTTCGCCACGGGGAAAATCTCTCTTGTCTCCAGGTCAAGGACATAATGACTAAAAATCCCAAGACCA
>JAMWDF010000189.1 GCA_023818865.1 Candidatus Omnitrophota bacterium | reverse complement strand
CTGGAGAAATATCTCCCCACTGGTTTCAAGACAACCATTGGCTGGAGCCAACCGGGACCAGGAGAACATCGGCCCGAAAAGGGGAGTGGAACGACTCTGGGTTTGTTGACTTAAATCTAATTCCAAGGTAGTTACTTGGCCAGCCGTAATCTTCACCTGCCGGAGGATTTCTGGGAAACCTGTGCGTCTGATTGCCACCGGGTATTCCCCTGGCGGCAACGGAAGGATGGTGCCGACATAAGGATAAACTGGTATTGTCACTCCGCCTAAACAAAGGAAAGCATTCTCTGCCGGTTGCTGCCCAGCCCTAGTTTGGATTCTTAGCACACCTGGTCGGGAGGGCTGACCCACGTCAAAAGGACTGCTATTGGTATAAAGCCATTGCCCCAACTTATCAGTCAGTTCCACCCAGCAGGTATGGAGAACTCCAGGGGTAGTTTCTGCCAGAGGAAAACTGATGCTGCCAATTTCTCCCTGTCTGTTTCCAGGGATATCAAACCGGATGAGACCCTTTGCCAGTTCTGTTTTCTCTCGGAGAATCCGCCAGGTGGCAGTGAGATTTTTCCAATTTAGACCTCTGGGATTGAAATACCGAAGGGACGCCTTCCAAACTCCATCAGCCGGACAGAGAGCGTTTTCTTCGCAGATGAAAAGACGCAAATCTCCTCGCAGCAAATTAGCGATAGTGTAAGCCAGTAATTTAGGTTGCCGTCTCTCATCAAGGATGCCATGGAAACAAAGGACATCGCCTCGGTGAAAATCGCTCAGCGTCCACAGGGAGATACCGCAGATCTGCTCTGAAGAAGTGGCAGCGTATTGAAAGCCAAATCTGACCACATGGTCCTGATAAGTTTCTGAACCCCGAGATTGGTCACCGTAGCCACCATCAAGTTTTCCCGGAGTAGCTAAGGCTCCTTGTTCCGCTACCCAAATAGGTTTTCCCTGGGAGTGCTTATGAATTAAAGGGAGGTTTTCTCTTAAAGCATAGACGCTTTTAGAATGGTACCAACCATAGTGAAAGTTCCTCGCCAGGATGTCTACCAGTGAGGTGGATTCCAGTTCTGCAGTGGAGGCAAAGACGATGGTCACCAACCGGCTTTTGTCCAGAGAGCGCACCAGTTCAGTTGCCTTTTGGTTATAAATGGGAGTGCCGGGCTGCTCGTTAGCCACTCCCCAGAAGGCTACACAGGGATGGTTACGCAGGGTATTAATCATCTCCTCAATCTGAGGCTTCAACCAGAACCGCCAGGCAGACTCCGACTCAGCAAACGCTTTATTTATCTGCCAGGAAGGAATTTCTGAATGGACGATGATACCCAACCGGTCACACAGGTCATATAGTGAGGGATGATTTGGATAATGACCTGGCCGGAGAGTGTTACACTGAAAAACATCCTTAATTAGCCGGAGTTCCTTTTCTTGAAGCTCCCTAGTAACACAGGGGCCAACTTCAGGATATTCTTCATGCTGGCCAAATCCTTGCAGCCACAATCTCCTGTTGTTAAGGTAGAAAAAGCCATCCTTAACCATAAACTCCCTTAAACCAACCGGGAAGGAAATGGTCTGCTTGGCATCGTACTTCCATTCCAGATTGAGAGTGTACAGATAAGGGTCTTCGGGTGACCAGAGTCTGGGGTTTTCTATCCGGAGTTGAAAACTGGCTGGCGTAAGCACCCCAGGTCTAACATAGACCTTCTTGAACGCAGAGACAACCAGGCTAGTTTCTGTTTTCACCTGGGCAGAAAGAATACCATTATACTCTCTTGGACTCTCATTCTTCACCACAGTTTCCACAGTGAGAATTGCTGGACCATTCTCCAGTACTTTTACCGAGGTGGTGATCCGGTCAGGGTAAACTGGGCAGCGGTGCAGGAGATAAACCTCCCGATAAAGGCCGCCAAAAGACTGCCAGCCCAGGTGTTTTGAGGGTATGGTTTCTTCACTAAGACGGTTATCTACTCTGACCACAATTTCTGCCTTCAACCCGGATTTCACCATTGAGGTAATGTCAAAACAAAAAGGGGTGTAACCTCCTCGGTGAACTCCGGCATATTGACCATTTACCCAGACATCGGTTATATGCATGGCTCCCAGGAAAACAATCATTACTCGCTGATTCCAAGCCCGGGGAATTAAGACTGATTTTGCGTACCAGCCCAGGCCAGAATAAACTGGATAGGTCACCTGACCCCGCCTTTTTCCCCAGACCCCAGGGACAGATACCTGTCGCCAGGGGGAACGATTCCAAGTAGGATTGTACCAGCCAGCCGCTGCTCCTTCGTCCTTGGGGTCTTCCAGGAAAAGCCAGGGGCCAGACAAATCAATACTATCATTAAAAGCCATGTCCCGAAGAGGAAAAGAAGAAGGCCAGGCAACAAAGGTAAAGGTTAACCCAAGAAAAGATAAGAAAAGCCGGGAAAACAATAGAGAAAATTGCTTGCCACCTTCAGTTCTGTAATGATTCCTACTCATTTTAAAGAAGTAACAATCTCGGCGAAGGAGGAAGCGATCTCTTTTTTTAGCTCAATTAGTTCGTCTAATTTTTTTTCCGGAACATAACGACTGAGAGCAATCTTCTGCCTCACTGGCAAGGATCTAATTTTCTCCAGCTCTACTCCCTTTTCCAGCGCCTGGAGGGCTAACCGGTGAAAACTCATGATAACCTGGAGCATCAAAGATTGTTTTTCCAGAGTAGTGTAAGCATCTCGTTCATCAAAGGCGCTCTGGTGCAGATAATCTTCCCGCAGGGAACGAGCTGTCTCCAACACCAGCCTGTCTATTGGAGAAAGGGTTTCCATGCCGACCAGCCTGACTATCTCGGAGAGTTCTGCCTCCTGCTGTAAGATAGCCAGGGCTTCCTGTCTATCCTTCACAAAGTCAGAAGAAATTTCTCTAGCTAAAAAAGGGACAAGATTTTCTTCGTAAAGGGAGTAACTGGTTAACCAGTTGATGGCTGGAAAATGACGTTGATAAGCCAGCCGATCATCCAGTCCCCAGAAAACTTTAACTACCCTTAAGGTCATCTGTACCACCGGGTCTGTTAGGTCCCCGCCTGGAGGACTCACCGCACCAATAATAGACAGGGAACCCATCCTTTGCGGTTTTCCCAGACATTCTACCCAGCCGGCCCTCTCGTAGAAGGAAGCGACACTTGTCCCTAAGTAGGCTGGATAGCCTTCTTCCCCAGGCATTTCTTCCATTCTGCCAGATATTTCTCTCAATGCTTCTGCCCAGCGGCTGGTGGAATCAGCCATCAAAGCGACTGAATAGCCCATATCTCGGTAATATTCAGCAATGGTGATGCCGGTATAGATAGAAGCCTCCCTGGCGGCTACTGGCATGTTAGAGGTATTAGCAATCAAAATTGTTCTTTCCAGGAGTGGTCGGCCGCTTTCCGGATCTTTCAGCCGGGGAAACTCGATCAAAACGTCAGCCATTTCGTTACCCCTTTCCCCGCAGCCAATATAAACAACTACCTGGGAGTTTGCCCATTCAGCGATGGCATGGAGTACTACCGTCTTCCCGCTACCAAACGGACCGGGAATACAAGCTGTCCCCCCTTTCAAAATGGGAAACAAGGTATCAATCACCCGCTGTCCGGTTACCAGGGGTTCGGCTGGAGGCTTTTTCTCTCTAACTGGCCGCCTCTGTCTCACCGGCCATTTCTGCATCAAAGTCAGAGGTCTGTCCCCGGTGGCAGTCCTAATTAAGCCAATCGGTTCCTCTACCGTAAAACTGCCTGCCTTAATTTCTAAAATTTCCCCGGAAATTCCCAGGGGCAGCATAATCCGGTGGACAATTAAAGGACTTTCCTGGACCTGGCCAATGATATCACCTGGCTGACACTTCTGACCTGGTTTTACCACTGGTTCAAACTCCCATTTTTGTTCCCGGTTAATAGCTGGTATCTGAATCCCCCGGAGAATGAAATCTCCGTGTTTCTCTATTTGAGATAGAGGCCTCTGAATTCCGTCAAAAATATTCTGGAGAAGTCCTGGACCAAGTTCAGCTAGCAAAGGTTGCCCGGTCTCTTCCACCGGGCCGCCCACCTTCAACCCTTCAGTTTCTTCGTAAACCTGGATGGAAGCTATTTCTCCTTTCAAGCTGATGATTTCTCCAACGAGTCGCTCCGGCCCAACTCTGACCATATCGTACATCCTGGCTTCTCCCATGCCTGTGGCCTGGACCAGGGGACCGGCCACCTTTATAATGCTGCCGATTTTCATCTTTTCTCCGCGTTACTTCATTCCAGTGGCTCGCCGAACCAGTTCATTGACTAATTTTTGTGATTCTTTCTGGTGCTTCTTCCAGCTGGGTAAAACAACCAGATTTCCCTTTAAGAAAGCCCCTTTCATTGTTTGCTCAAAAACTTCTTCGGTGATAAAAATAGTAGTGTATTGTTTTTCCTGAAGTTCCTTAAGAAGGCTACTGGCTTCAGCTCGTGTTTCTGCTGGAAAGACATCTATCTTTAAAAGACGGAAAAAATCCAGGCTGAGCCGGTCGCCAATAAAGGCTATTTTCGCCATGAACCCCTTTTTTTTGCCCCA
>JAMWDF010000188.1 GCA_023818865.1 Candidatus Omnitrophota bacterium | reverse complement strand
CAAACTCCTTCTCCAAACGCGGCCACGACCAAACCGGCTAAGACTGGTCCGATAATTCTGGCGCCATTGAAAACCGAAGAGTTAAGAGAAATGGCATTAACCAAGTGATCCCGGCCGACCATTTCCGCGATGAAGGCTTGCCTGGCTGGAATATCAAATGCCCGGATAAGACCGCTAAGAACAGCCAGAAGGAAAATTTGCCATAGAACAATGATATTAGTTAGGGTGAGCAAGGCAAGAAGAGAAGCCTGAATCATTCCCAGGCTCTGCATTACCAGAATCAGCCGGTGTTTGTTTATTCTATCAGCTACTACCCCGGCGGCCGGGGCCACCAGTAACGCCGGAGACAGGCCGAGAAAGGAAATTAGGCCGAGGATGGTCGGTGAACCGCTTAGTCGGTAAGCCAGCCAGCTTAGTGCCACATTCTGCATCCAGGTGCCAGTGAGAGAGACCAGTTGACCCAAAAAATACAGCTGGTAGTTCCGGTGGCGTAAAGACCGAAATGCCACCGACCAGTTAAGGTGTCCCTCCTTCTTGGGCGAATAGTTGCTGGTTAACCAGGGAAAATCTGTCTTAATAACTGGAGACTGGTTTCTATTAGTTTCTGGCCAGCCCGTTCATCAACCCGACAGGCTAACGGTGTAGTTTCATAACTACAGTTGATTCCCAAAGCTTCAGACAGGCTCGTGGTGTCATATTCTGGCTTTATTTTCTGGTTCTGGCGATGCTGCTGGAAGGCCAGAGCAGAAGGGATATACCCGAGGCCAGCATTGCTGTTTTGAATGAGCCAAGTGAACGGGTAAGGTGAAGCGGCTCTTATCTCCAGTCCGATTTGGGTAAAAACCTCTCCTGGTAGACCGACTATGGCTGTTTCTTTTCCTAAAGCGACGGCCAGGCATTCCACTAGAATAGATTTCCTCCTGGATTTTTCTTGACAGAGATTGAGCGTTTGGGTGGCAATCAACTTCTGGAGGGAGTCAGCGGGGATTTTTTTCTTGAGACATTGTCGGGCTATCTTTTGTTCTTCCGGAGTGATGACGCGGTAAGGTAAAGCGATTTTCTTGCTAACAGCGGACAGATGGTTAATTTCTCTGACCTCAAGGCTGTTGAGCACAGGAAGGGTTGCTTCTTCAATTGCGGCGCTGATTCGTTCAGAAATGGCTGGCGAACGGGTTTCCGCGTCATAAGGATTGAGATGGTTGATGTCCCCGGAAGGACCATTGAAAACCACCGCGCAACTTCCGGGGAATTGACTTTCTAATCTTTTTCTCACCAAACCAGGCCAGTCAGCCGAAATTAAAGTCCCGCCGAGGGTGTCCGGATGACAGGCGAAGTTGATAAACAGCCCTCTCAATTTTCCATCTGGGGTGACAAATTTGATAATGCCCAGAGTGTCATCCACCGGTCCGGCACTGTTAACAATTTTCTGCTGGTCTGGCCGGGGATTGGTAACCACCCGGCCGTCGGCCAGAAGATACCGGCGGTTGAAGGAGATGCCTTTAGCTCTGGCCTGGCCAACACCGAGCAGTATCTTTTCCCTGGTTTCCCAGGCGATTTTCACACTGCCAGCGATCAGGGCCGGCAAAAGTTTTAGATAAGCCGGATGAGTCCGGAAACCGCGGTCGTAGATGGTTTTCTTAGGAGCAGCCGTCAGAGGACCGGTGTGGGTGTGGATACCATGTACCAGGAGATGAGTTATAGGTACCTTCAATTCTTGCCGAGCCTGCCGTCTTATTGCCTCGGTCATATCAGTCGGTACCCAGATCAGGTCACAAGCAACTAAAGCCACTACAGTTTTTCCCTCTTCCATCAGGATAGTACTCGCGGTCAGGTCGTCCCGGATGCCAGTTGAGCGTCTGTCCTGAAAGTAGCCCTGCAAGGAATAACCAATCGGCGGGGTAATGACTGTTCTCCCAAAGCCAACATTCATTTTAGCCTCCACTGTTTGGTAGATAATAAGACATCTAATCTTTTCGGGCAAGTAAAAAGTCTGGTAGGCCTCGTCAGAAACAGTCAGCAGAGATTACTCGCAGATTTCGTAAACCTTGCTTTTGTGGGCGAAGCGAACAGTCTGACCCAGAGAAAGAATTTGACCGAGTTCAGGTTCTTTCCGGAGGAGAGCAAAATATTCCTCGCTGGCAAACTGAATTCTTTTAACTGGCCACTCTTTGGCTGATTGAAGTCTGGAATCAACCCAGGTGCCATTCACCTGGTAAAAAGCCCGACCTTCAATATATCTTACCGCCTGGGCAAGATTTTGTGTCTGACCCTGGCTGTCCACATAACTCAGCCTTTCTTTCCCGGGGGCAATTCCGGAGAAACTGGTGGCTTGCTTCAGCGTTTGAACTTCCTGGCTAGCCTGAACACTACCTCTTCCTGTATTCTGGCTGAGTCCCTGATAATCAGCCGCCATCCGTTTTTCCAGATAGGGGTCGGTGAGTGAGACGGCAGATAGAGTAGCATCTTCTTTTCTCATCGCTCCCCGGAGAATTTGAACCCTTTCATCTTCCACGATCAGATAACTGGTATAAGGAGTGATGATGCCATACCTTTTTGCTAAAGCAATTATTTCTTCCTTCAATTCTTTCTCGTCGCCAGAGAGACGTATCTGATCCAGGAGATAACCGATGCGTTTGGCAGCCCAGAGAGATGGGATGAACTTGTTTCCCGGATTCTCTGCTGGGAAATCGAAGTTCCGTTTAAACTCCCTTTTTTCTTTATCTGTCTTCCCGGAAAGGGTCACGGATATTTGCCCTTGTCCCTGATACCTTCCCAGAATGATCATCTGGGAGCCGGCAAATAAGTCCGGTAACTGAACCGGGTAGAGAGAATTAACCCGGAGAGGGCCAAAATCAACCTTAACATCAGTAAGCACCGGGGACTTGATTTTTTCGTAAAAGGAAGAGATTTTTATTTCCAAGTCCTCTTCAGGCTGGACATAAAGGCGTTCAGCCCTGGTTAACTCGGTGAGCCGGTCCAGCAGATGGGTATTGACATCGTGTCCCAAGCCAAAAGTGAAAATGCGTAATTGGGCGGTATTGGTGTGTTTCACTTTTTCTAAGATTTTGTCCGGGTTTGTTTCGCCGATGGTCGGCTGGCCGTCAGTAAAAAAAAGAATCAGACAGGGGCGTTCCTTGGAATCCTTCGCCTGAACTGCCTGGGTGAGTGCTTGTTCAATATTGGTGCCACCAGAGGCTCTGAATTCTTCCACTGCCTGTTTTGCCTTCTCTACGTTAGACCGGGTGGCTAGTTGAAGCGATGACCAAAGCGGTTCTACTTCGGTGGAAAAACGGATGATATTAAGCCTGTCTTGGGGAGAAAGGTTTTCTAAGCAGTAAAGCAAGGCTCTTTTTAACTGCTCCATTTTCTTGCCGGCCATACTCCCTGAAGTGTCCACGACCAGAAGCAAATCTTTAGGTAATTGTAGTTTGGTTTGGCTGTCAATGCCCGGACTGGCGGTCAGCAGGAAGTATCCGTCTTCCCCTGGTTCCTTGTGGGTAAGAAGATGAAGTCCAACCGGTGCATTTTCCAGCCCAACGGTAAGAAGAAAATCGGTATCTGGTTTAACCTTCTTTGCTTGGTAAGTAACCTTAGCCTGGTAATCATCTTTTTTCTCAATTTCCACCTGATGAGACGGAGAAAAAAGTGTCTTAATTTTCTGGTCTGTTTCTATCTCTATTTTCAGGCGCACCTCGTCAATCGGCCGAGCAGAGAACTTTTCCGTGTTTAACGGGTACCGGTAGGTGAACAACCCGGCCTCAGACCGGAGTAATTCCCCATAAGAAATTCTTATATGCTTTTCGCTCCGTGGCTCAATGGGGAAAATTCTTAACTTAAATGTTCCCTGTCCGGCATACTCTAAGAGGGCTGGGTCCCTCATCCGGCGGACGATGTCCTGGTAAATCTCTCTGGCTTTAGCGGCGTCAAGTAATTCCGCGGTAACTACTTTGCCGTCAAGTTCCATGGAGAAACTTTTGATAGAAGCACCTTCTGGAAGAGGAAAGAGATAAAAACCTTCCAACTGGTTGTCGGTGGGATTGTAAAAGGCCTGGTCAATGGTAGTCGTGGCTGCCTGATTTTTGATGCTGACTGATACCCGGTGGTACCTGACATCCAGAGGGAAAGGGCTCTGAGGTGGAGGTACAGGTCTGGGTAAGGGGTGAGGAGGAGGCCAGATGGGCGGGCGGGGAATAACGATTAGCCCATCCGCTTGCAGCCAGACAGCTGAGAAAAGAAACAAGAGAAAGCCAATGAAGGTAACCTTGAAATATCTTCTTGTTCGGTTCATTCTGCCTCCTTATGTTGGCTCTTTCTGATAAGGTGATTTTCTGCTATACCAGTAAGAAAACCCTAATCTTTGCTATTTAGACACACCCGTGGGAGAAAAGTTCCTTATTTCCAGATCTTTTCTCCAAAAAGTACCCTGAAAGGGTATCTTCGCTCAAATAATTTCTTATCACTGTTGGAAAGATAACATCCAGGAAGATGTTTAATCCCTTGGTAGTCTCCTGGCAAAAGACCATTCTCCTGCTTGAGGTGGCCGGTCATGGTAAAATATTTTTATAAGGCAAAAGGTTATGAGCAGGAAGG
>JAMWDF010000187.1 GCA_023818865.1 Candidatus Omnitrophota bacterium | reverse complement strand
GTACCGCTGGCGTCAATCAACCCGGCTTTTCTGCAGATGTCCAGGCTTACTCCCTCTTTCTTAATTCGCGTAAGCAAATAGTCTGACTGTCCTGGAGCATAACCCAATCCATATTTTTTGGTCTCCTCCTCGGCCATACCCCTACTAGTAAGATAACTTAGACCTTCGCGGCCTTCTGGTTGAAAAAGTGCCTTTTGGTAAAGGTCGGCCGCCCACCGGTTAACCTTCCACAAAGATTGTTTTTCTCTGTTTCCATCAAGACTGTAAGACATCACAGTCACCCCGGCTCGTCGGGCAGCCATCTCTAACGCTTCGCCGTATGATACTTTCTCTATATTCTTGAGGAAGGTAATCGCATTTCCGCCAATTCCACAACCAAAGCAGTAGAACATCTGTTTTTCTGGACTTACATAGAAAGAAGGGGTTTTCTCCTGATGAAACGGGCACAACCCTTTCAGGTTACGACCACTTTTCTTCAAAGTAACGTATTCACCAGCGATTTCAGACAGGTCTAACCTGGCTAGTATCTCCTCCACCGAATGGAACTTATTGCCTTCATTCATTGTCTTGGGCAAAAAGGCGTTTTTTTCTTATACCGGCAAATTTTATTAATGTCAAGGTTTCAGGTATAATCCTGGTAAAAAGGGGTTTCTTTAGGGAAGATTCTTACCTCAAGGTCTTGTTTCACATGGGCAGACTTATCAGACAGATAGTTCTCGTTGGTTTGGTTTTTCTGGCAGGCTACACCTTTGGCCTAAGACAAGTACGTTTTTTCCAAATTACTTCCTCCTCCATGGCCCCCACTCTGGAAATCAACGACCGGGTGGCTTCCATGAAAATTGACTACCCTACCCGGGGGATGATTGTAATTCTGCGTGACCCGGGAGGAAAAGGAGAAATTCTCACCAAGCGGGTTATTGGTTTGCCTGGAGAGAGATTTGAAGTGAGAGACGGTTACGTTTACATAAATAATGAAAAACTGGATGAACCGTACATCAAAGAAGCGGCCAGATATGAGATAGATGCAGTAGTGGTACCAGAATCTTGCTTCATCCTTCTTGGAGACAACCGAAACAACAGTGAAGACAGTAGCATCTGGGGACCGGTAGAAGAGGAATTACTTATCGGCCAGGTATTTTGCCGCTACTGGCCCATAAAAAAGTTCGGGTTTTTCTTCCGGACTGAGTAAAGAAAGGAGCCAACTACCTAAGGAGAGAGATGAAACCAACAATAGTTCCTTGTCAGTCAATTACCGGAGAAGTAAAAGATTTTACTACTAGACCACCAGGACCCTACCCTTCTTCATCCCAACTCCCGCTTCTTCGGTTCTGGGATAAAGATAGCAAATGGCCTAAAGAAAAGGGATTTTCCTGGTGTGGATATGATCAGGAAGGCTTGCGTTTTGCCGTAGTTTTTGAGGATAGTGACATCATTACTCAAGCTACGGCCAATAACCAGAAGCTGTGGATGCTAGGAGATACGGTGGAATTTTTTGTCAAACCAGGTGAACAAGAAAAGGTGTATTATGAAATTCACATTTCCGCCAATGGTTATCTGATGGATTTGCGCTTCCCTTCCCGGGAAGAATTTAGGAGCAAAGTCATTTCCTGGGAGCAAGTGCTCGCTTATGAGAGTGGCAGCCGTTACCGCACCGTTGATTTAAAGGGAGGGTGGGCAGCAGAAATCATAATTCCCTGGAAAGGTTTCGGACTATCTCAATTCCCTCCTCCTGGGACGGTCTGGCAGTTTGCTATTTGTCGGTACAACTATTCTTCAAGTTTACCAGAACCAGAGATTTCTTCTACTGCCTATTTTTCCAAACCTGATTTCCATCGTTATGAGGAATACCACGATCTGGTGTTTATATAATCTCAGCTACCAGTGAGCTGTTGAATAATATAATACTCCAACTCTTCATAGTCCCTTTCCCCAATCAGTTGGTTGACTAAGTGCTCATCCAAACGGCGAGAAATCTCAAGCAACTTCAGGAAAATCGCTCGGCTGTTCCGCAGATGTTTGGTGGCTTTTTCTTCACCCTGGGTGCGCATCGCCTTCACATCCAGCCCTACCCATTCCCCTTTCTTACCATAACCGTACCTATCCAGAACTCTTACCTGATTAAAGGCTCGGCGCAGGTCTACCGACCCAAAAGTCTTATCTTCATCAAACTTCAATCCATTCTGGTCATTGAGGTGCACCGAAAAAAGTTTACCCAGGGAGAGGGCAAAAGCCATTTCATCAGATGGATCCAAACCAGCCAGAATGACATGAGCACTTTCAACATTAACCCCCACTCTCTCTGGAGAGACACAGACACTGGCTAAGGCTAAAGCATGGCCAACTGTAGGGATAAAAGATTGGTCCATTGGTTCATTTGGTTTTGGCTCAATGGCTATCCGAATTTGTTTGTCGTATTCCAGTAAGGCATTGATTGCCTGGAGAAGTCTGTCCATAGCCACTAAAGTATCTTTGGATTCACGGATGTAAGTCCCTTCCCTGGCTAGCCAAAGGACTATCAACTGGGTGTCCAATATCCTGGCAATGTCAACGGCTTTTTTGCTCCGGTCCAAGGCATACTGCCGAGATTTCTCATCATTGGCCGTATAGGCTCCGTCCACTGTTCGGATATCCTCCCAGAGCCGGGGAGCAACAAATTCAGCGACCAAACCCTCTGATTGAAGAAGACGGCTAACTTCCCTGGCTTGGCATTCAATCTGAGCCGAGGTTAAATCGTTAAGACCCGGCACCGCATCATCGTCATGGAACTGAACTGCCCCAAAACCAAGTTCTCGATAAACCTTGAGTTTCTTACCGAATTCCACCGGCCGTCTGACCGGAGGGCCGAAAGGATCTGCCCCTTGGTGAATATTCCACGGACCGAAAGAAAATTTGAAGTCCCCTGCCATTCCTACCTCCTTGTTTACTCGCTTAACTTTATCTGTTTTGGACAACCTAATTATACTGTTTTCTTCTGAGTTCTCCCAGGACCTAACAAGTATCTTCCTTGCCGAGAAATTGGGAAATTAAACATTCACCTCCAAACAAAGTACCCAAAAAGCCTTTCCGCAGAAGAGCTTTTATAGCATTGTCCTTTAAGCCAACTTGACAAATCTTGTTCCTCTCCTTAAACTTATTCAGAATGAGCACAATAGGGTGAATTAGAATCAGGATAATGGTGCTAAGGCTGATCAGTTTCCCATTATCCCGATAACTCTCCCTGCGCTTACGCCGGAGGCGATTATGAAGAACATTGTTTATTTTGAAGAACGGACAGAAACCTTGACTGAAAAGGAACTCAAAGAGCTTCAACTAGAGCGACTCCAAAGGATTGCCGCTTATGTTCAACAAAAGGTACCTTTTTACCAGCAGGCCTTTGCCGCTAACCATATTGATGCCGCCAAAATTTCCACTCTTGATGACTTAAGATATCTCCCTCTTACTTCTAAATCAGCCCTCCGGGACCATTACCCATTTGGACTTTTTGCTATTCCGCTTACGCAGGTGATGGAGCTACATGCTTCTTCCGGAACTACCGGGAAAATGACGGTCGTCGGTTATAGTTCCGCTGACATTAAGTTATGGTCAACTGTAATGGCTAGGTCGTTGGCTTGCGGAGGAGTTAAGAAAGGTGACATCATCCATAATGCTTACGGATATGGTCTCTTCACCGGAGGATTGGGGGTACATTATGGAGCGTTAGAATTAGGAGTAACCGTGGTTCCCTCTTCAGTTGGACAAACGAAACGTCAGATAGACCTCCTGGCTGATTTCAAGAGTACTGTGCTTACCTGTACACCCTCCTACTCTCTTTACATGGCTGAGGAAGCTAGAAATTACGGATTTGACCCTCTGGGTTTTTCTCTCCGCATTGGCGTTTTTGGCGCTGAGCCCTGGTCAGAAGGAATGCGTAAACAAATTGAGAAAGAATGGGGATTACAGGCCCTTGACATTTACGGCCTTTCAGAAATCATCGGTCCTGGTGTTGCCATGGAATGCCCAGGACAGGAAGGTCTGCATGTTTGGGCTGACCATTTTCTTCCAGAAGTAATTGATCCGAAAAGCGGTGAACCCTTGGAAGAAGGGCAGGAAGGCGAACTGGTGATTACTACCTTGACCAAAGAAGCTCTACCTCTAATTCGCTACCGAACAGGCGATATTGTCACCTTGACCACTGACCGTTGCCCTCATTGCCACCGGACAATGCCCAGAATCAGCAAGATTCTAGGAAGAATTGATGATATGCTAATCATTCGCGGAATTAATGTCTTCCCTTCTCAAATAGAAAGTGTCTTAATGAAAATTCCAGAAGTGTCTCCGCATTACCAATTGGTAGTAACCAGGGAACACCACCTGGATAAACTGGAGGTCCAGGTAGAAGTAAGCTCAGAAGTTTTTTCTGACGAGGTGAAAAAACTGGAAGAGTTGCAGCAGCGCGTGCTTGCCGAGATTGAAAATACCCTGGGTATCTCTGTGGCCGTAAAACTGGTGGAACCTAAGTCAATTGAACGCAGCCAGGGAAAAGCAAAGAGAGTAATAGACCAAAGACAGATTTAATTCTGGGCAAATACTTTGGGGATGTTGGAGAGGTAGTTAA
>JAMWDF010000186.1 GCA_023818865.1 Candidatus Omnitrophota bacterium | reverse complement strand
CCACGTTTGGCCGTCAATTGTCAGCAGCGGATGAGTCAGAGTTTCATCAATCTCCGCTATTACCGGGATAGCCTTGGCGACAACTACCGCCGAAGCAGAAGCAAAGAAGGTATAACCAGGGACAATAACTTCATCCCCTGGGCCAATTCCGCAGGCAACAAGGGCGGCAACCAGAGCCGAGGTGCCGGAGTTAACAGCCAGAGTGTATTTTGCGCCACTGGCCGCAGCGAATTCTTTTTCCAGTTGCTCTACTCTGCTATTTTCTTTATAGTAACGGAAAAGCATGGCTGGAGGAGATTGCCTATTTCGTTCCAATATCTCAAAAATTTTTTTCTCCTCCTGCTCCGGCAAATTCCATAGCGTTATAATTTCTTTCAACTCTTCAATTCTGATTTTCACTGGTTCCCCCTCTCAGTTTAGCCAAGACAGCCAATTCTATGTTTCCTCCTGTCACCACGCCCACCCATTCTTCAGCCCTATCTGATACTTTGTTTGAGAGTAAGGCCGCTATCGCAACTGAGCCAGCGGGTTCAGCCAAGACCCGGCATTCTTCCAGTAAGGTAATGACCGCTGTTTTGATTTCTTCTTCTGTTACCAAGACGATTTCATCAATATAACGCTGAACAATCTCAAAAGTCAAATTCCCCGGTTTTTTCACAGCAATTCCTTCGGCGATTGTTTCCACCCGGGGCAATTCAACGACATGTCTTTCCTTCCAGGAAAGATACATGGATGGTGCCTCAGCCGCCTGGACGCCTACTACCCTGATTCCCGGAACAGTCTCCTTCAAGGCTACCAGCATTCCTGCCACCAGGCCACCGCCGCCAATTGGGACAATAACTGTCTTGATTGAGGAACGAGTTTTCAAGATTTCTAAGCCAACCGTTCCTTGACCGGCAATGACCAACGGGTCATCAAAACCGTGAATAAGAGTCATCTTTTTCTTCTTAGCTTCCTCTATCGCAAAAAGGTAACTTTCTTGATAAGTTTCTCCAAAAACCACTACCTTAGCCCTCTGCCGTAACCGCCTGATTTTTACTTCCGGAGTGAACCGAGGAACTACAACCAGAACCTGGCTGCTGACTATCTGACCAGCCAAGCCTACCGCCAGACCGTGGCTGCCAGAAGTAGCGCAGACCAACCCGGCTTTTATTTCCTTTTCACTCAAGCTCATCACTTTGTTCAGCACCCCACGGATTTTGAATGCCCCGGTCCGCTGTAAATTCTCTAGCTTAAGAAAGACTGGCCTTTTCATCTGGTCACTGAGCCACTCACTCTTTACCAGAGGTGTCCGCCATACCCAATCAGCAATTCTCTTCTCCGCCTCTAATACATCCTGCTTGGTAATCATTTCAGGTTTTCAGCAGTACTTTACCAGGGGTACTTCCGGTAAACCGACCACAATTGATGACCACCTTTCCATTGACCAAGACCCAGTCAATTCCGGAAGGTCTTTTGGTTGGCTGATTGAAGGTGGCTTCATCTTTCACTGCCTGGGGGTCAAAAACCACCACGTCAGCCACATTGCCTGGTTTAATCTCCCCTCTTTCTCGCAGACCAAACTTCTTAGCCGGCGCCTGACTCATTTTCTCTACTGCTTCCTCCAGGGTCAACAACCTCTTTTCCCTGACATAGTAGCTAAGCACTCTCGGGAAACTACCCCAGAGACGGGGATGGGGCCGCCGACTGGGTAAACCATCCGTTCCGATAAAGCCTATCGGTTGTCGGAGAAAGGTTTCCACTGCTGCCTCAGTCATAGAAAAGTAAATCATACTCACTGCCCCCTTTTCTTCTTCCAACAAATCCAGGACAAGGTCAACCGGCTCCCTCCCTTTCTTTGAAGAAATTTCCTTCACGGTTAAACCTTCCATCCACCGATTAACCCGAGTATATACCTGACTGATGATAATTCTCTCCCAGCCAAGAAGACCATCCCGCATCTGTTGGCTGACCTGTTCTCTCTTTTGGGCATCGGCGAGAGTATCTTTGACTTTTTCCCAGCCACCTTGTCGCGACCAGGGAGGCAAAAGGGCTGTAAGAGAAGTCGAGGCCGCTGGATAAGGATATTGGTCATAGGTAATATCCAAACCATTTCTTCTCGCCGTCTCCAACATTTCCAGAACCACCTTGGCTTTCTCCCCAGAAGTGGGATTGGCTACTTTCAGGTGAGAAACCTGAACGGCAATCTCTGCCTTTTGTCCGATGGTAATGGTTTCCCGTATGGCTGGTAGAAGGGTATTTTCGCCCTCTCCCCGGATATGAGTAGCATAAAAGCCACCGGCTTTAGCGACTACTTTAGCCAGCGCTATAAGCTCTTCTGTCCGGCTAAACATCCCGGGGTCATAGATTAATCCGGTAGAAAATCCCCAAACTCCCTGGTCAAGAGAATCTTTCAGAATTGCCTTCATTTTTTCCAGCCCTTCTCTCTCGGGATAACCTGCCACTAATTTCTTCAAATTTCCGTGGCCAACCAAAGGAATAATGTTGGTAACTAGAGCAGACCGGCTGATAATCTGAAAGTATTCCTCCCAGGAAAACCAAAGTCTGCCTCTCCCCCTCTGTCCAAGCAGTGGAGCATATTCCCGAAAAAAAGATAATGTCTTCTCACTAAAAGGAGCGGCGGAAATACCACAATTGCCGATTATTTCTGTCGTTACCCCCTGAGTCACTTTTCCCAGGAAAGGCGCCCGGTGAGTTAAAATAAAGTCACCATGGCTATGGACATCAATAAACCCGGGACAGACAACCTTTCCCGAAGCCTGGATAACATTCCTGGAGGGGAGAACCTTTGGACTAACCAGGACAATATGGCTACCTCTAATTCCCACATTCAGCTTTCCGCTTCTTCCCCGACCGTTCACCACTGTCCCGCCAAGAATGAGAATGTCAATCATTCTTCACTATCAAGGCAAAAGAAATGGTATTACTCTCAAAGCATTTTCCGAAAGAATTTTCCGTCTGGCCTGGTCGCCAATCTCAGCATCAAGGAGAGCACCCAGGTAGTAGCTGTAACTAAACCAGGGGAAGTCGGTACCAAAGATAATTCTGTCCGCTCCGATTTCTTCTACTATTTTTTCCAGAATACCCCGCTCATCCAGAACAGCACATAGTTCCAAGTAAACATTGGGAAACTCTTTAACCAAAGAAATAGCTTGCGGCCAATCTCCGTGACAGGAATGCCCCAGAAGAATCCAGGCGCTGGAGTAATTTCTGGCCACTAATCTTATCTGCTCTGGACCATCAAAACTGCTACCTCCCCAGGTATGAATCAGCACCGGCAATTTCATAGAATGAGCGAATTCCCAGGCAGGGCGATACCGATCATCGCTCAATTTTACCAGATGATAATCAGAAAGAAATTTCAGCCCAGCAAAGACTTCCCTTGTCCATGTCTTTATCTCCTCTTCAAAAACTTCCGGGTAATGGGGATTAAAACCGAGGTAAGCCCGAAACAAATCAGGATATTTTTCCACAGCCAGGCGACTAGCCTGGTTGCCAATGTCTGGTGACATTAGCGCTCCATGGTGAGAAAAAACCAGTCTTTTCACTCCTCTTTTCCTCAGGTGTTCGGCCATATCATCAGCCTCGCAGTAAGGTAAGTGAATACCGGCAATCGGCCCCATATGGCCGTGGAGATCGCAAACAGAGCAACTTTCAATCTTTCCCAATTGGTAAAATTCATCTCGCAAAATAGATTTTTCCCTCATAACCTTACCCTGGCTAGCAACAGCTCCAAATTTCTCCGAGAAATCAATAACTTTTCCCTATCCTCAATTTCTGCCTGAAGCAGGTCAAAAATAGCCGCCTCAGCATAACGTTCTGGAAATCCTGTCCCCCAAAGAATCCTTTGGGCACCAAATTTCTTCACCGTGGCTTCCAGAGCACCCGCTGTGAGAGAAAGAAGACTGCTCTCCAGGTATAAATCCGGGAAAGCAGCCAAAAGAGGCCAACTTAAGCGGTTTGTGCCCCAGATTCCCAAGTCGGAAAGAACACAAGTAATCTGTGGATAATCCTCAAGGAACTGGTAAACAATAGACCAGTTTAACCCCCATTTTACTGAGAGAATAACCGGAATTTTCCTTTCAGCCACCTCATCCAAAAAACTGCCAAAGACCCGGCGACGAAGAAGGAAGCGGTGCTGCTCCGGGAAAAAGCGCAACGCTTTGATATTGTTTTCTCTCATTCGCTCAAAAAATCTATCTTCCAGCTCCCCGGTTACCGGCGGTAAGACTGCCCAACAGCCCATCAATCTTTCTTCCCCTTTGACCAGAGAACTCACTAGTTTATTTCCCTCGGTGGCTGAATATTCAACCTGGGATATATGCCAGACAAGGGCTTTCTCTATCCGATACCAATCCAGAGATTTCAAGATTTCCTTCTTGTTTCTTAAGGGTTCCCAGCCTCCGGTCATAGGCGAACCAGCCACCAAATTGGCGTCATAGAAACTCAGTTCTTCTCTCTTCATAACCTTTTCCAAGCTGTTCGGCAGGCCTTAATTTTGGCAGTGAGCTGCCTGGTTGTCCAGTCTGGATTGACAGACAGGAGAACTGTTTTCCGCAAAATTTCCAGCGTCCGGGGGCAACAATCTGGAGAAATTTCC
>JAMWDF010000185.1 GCA_023818865.1 Candidatus Omnitrophota bacterium | reverse complement strand
AGGGAGGTTCTAACGCCAACCAACCAATAATCACTAGCAACAGCAAAGAAGGAGGAACAAGACTGCGCCGGATATTGTCAAAAATTTTCCACCGACTCAGACCATTTAGAGGATTTTGAACCCAAGTCCCTTCCCCACATGGTACCCGCGGAAATAACCAGGGCAAAATCTGCCAGTCACCCCTGAGCCAACGATGTTTCCTTTTTGCATCGGCGCTGTATCGGGCAGGGAAATTTTCGTAAACCTGAACATCGCTCACCAGACCACAACGAACATAACACCCTTCCAGCAGGTCGTGACTCAAAATCAGGTTTTCCGGAAACCGGTCTTCTAAAACCTGAGAAAATGTTTCCACCCGATAGATTCCCTTGCCAACAAAGGAACCTTCCTGAAATAGGTCCTGGTAGACATCAGAAACAACCCTGGTGTAAGGGTCTAAACCTGGTTCCCCAGAAAAGAATCGCGCGTAAAGTGACCGATTAGCACTGATCAGGTTGGTTGCTACTCGGGGTTGAAGAATTCCATAACCTTCAATTACCCGCCGTTTTTTCTCGTCCAGCCTTGGACGATTAAGGGGATGCTCCAGACACCCGACCAGTTGGCGGACGGCGTCTTTTGGCAGCTGGCAATCAGCATCCAGGGTAACCACATACCGAACATGAGACAAAAGTTGGACATGGCCAATAATCACTGAAAAACAATCAGTTTTACCCTTCTGAATAAGCAGATTTAGAGCATTGAGTTTCCCTCTTTTTCTTTCGTGGCCCATCCAGCATCTCTCTCTTTCATTCCAGACCCTTGGCCGGTGAAGAAGGAAAAAAACATCTTCTCCATTCCGCTGATATTTCCGGTTCAGATTTTCCACCCCAGAGCGCGCCTGCTCAAGTAAAGAGGCATCTTCTAACTCCACTTCTTGCTTGGCGTCCTTAAAATCTGACAGAAGAGCCAAATAAACATGGTCATCCGCGTTCGCCAGGTACTGAATCTCCAGGTTTTCTATGAGATCACTCACCACCTGCCGATCACTCAAGATTACCGGAAAAACAATTAGGGTCCGGCACTCAGGAGGCAAGCCCCGGGAGAAATCCATCCGGGGCAGTGCCCGGGGACTCACCAGGAGTGTAGCCAACCAGTTCACCAAAGCCACCGATAGTTGGCTACCAACCACCAGCAGCAGCCAGATACTCAGCCCCACCAGCCAGATAGGCAACCCACTAAAAGCAGGCATAAAAACAAAGAGAATAATCAACGTTAACCCGCTGATTGCCCCCAGATACCAGAGCAGGTTTTGCCTCTGGCACCAACGCGCAATTCTTCTCCTAAAAGACGCTCCCAATCCAAGCAAAGCCTCTAACTGAATTCTTCCCCTGTCCCAGAGATAGTAACCGACATGACTTAACCGCTCATCAGAACTATTTTCTTGGTAAGATTTTCGCGCCAGGTCCACTGTCAGTTGGGCGACTTCTTCTTCTTTCCGACCGCTTTCTCTTGCCAATTGTTCCACGACGTGCCGGTAATTATCCCGGGTGCTAAAATCCATGCGAGAGTAAACATCTGCTGGGTCTGTTCGGAGTATTGCTTCCACCACGCTCACGCCTTCAACAAATTCATGCCAGTCCATTGCATCCAAGAAACGAAGGCTATTGATGCTGTTACTAATGGAAACCTGGTCAGCCGCGAGCATCTGGTTTGCCAAACGGACCTGCTGCTCAATAGAAGTCCCTTCGCTGGCTAATCGCTGTTCCAGCCAGGTCAGAGGAAGGACAAAAGCAGCGCTCTGGCCTTGAAGAAGACGAGCATACTCGGCAACAAAGGAAGGACTTAATCGCGGATCGGCTCTGGCCATGTCAGCCACTACTAAAATTAAATAATCCGGACTCTTTTCCACGGCTGTGGTCATCTGATTTACCCAATAAATTGCTTCAGTCCTGTCCTGGCGATTAGTCAACAGTCGGCCGGCAATCCTCCTGATGTTTTCAATAAGCGCCAGCCGCAACATAATCGGAATCGCCCACAGCTCCCCAATCGTAAGAGGAACTTCTTTCTGATAGGCAGCGACAAAAGCAAATAAATTCCTCGTCTCTACCCGACCATCGCTGTGAGAAATTAGTTCCATGGCAATCTCATATACCCGGGGATAACCAGTGAGAGGCCCTTTAGTCAAACAGGGTAATTGCCGGCTATACGAACGGGGAAGATGCTTTCTGGCTAAACGAATCTGCTGCTCAATCAGATAGAAATTGTCAATCAACCACTCAGCGGCTGGCGCTAATTCCTGTTGTTTTTCCACAGCTTGGGTAAGTACATTAAAAGTCTCTAGAAGCAATTCTTCATTATCTGCCAGCCGCGCCAAAAGAAGGTTTTCTCCAGGTCTTATCTCTGCCGTGTGTCGCCGAGCCAGTCCCTCAGCGTGCCTTTCCAGTTGCTCAGCACTGAGCAACTCTGCCCGTAACGGACTTTCCTGATTTTTCTGGGAAGAATTATTCCTCGTGACCCGGCTGGCTAAAATAGCCAGTCCCCGACGAAGTTCATCGGGTTTCAAATTAAGCATTTTTTACTCTTCCGTTAAAAATCACTTTGCTCTTTAAGTCTCTATAAACCAGTGGGAATGTCAACAAATCTGGTTTCTACCCGGTACCTGGCCTGAAGAAGACGCAGAAGGGCCCTTACACCGGTTGTTTCTGTGGCATGGTGACCGCCGAAGATGACTGAACAACGATAGTCCTTCGCTAAATGGTAAATCTCGGTGGCTTCCCCGGTAATGTACAAATCAACCTCTCCATTAACTGCCTGCTGGAAAGCACTCGCTCCACCTCCACCACTACAGACAGCCACTGTCCTAATTTCTTTCGGTCCAAAAGGCAGTAGCTGACATTTTGTTTTTAATGATGACTCCAGTCTGACTAATATTTTCCTCACTGTTACCGGAGGATGGAAAACACCAATCCAGGATATACTTTGCCCCTCGTAAAAAAAGAATTCTCTTTCCTTTTTTGCGCCGATTAGCCTTAGCAACAAAGCATTATTCCCGGAAACCGGATGCCGGTCTAAAGGTAGATGGCTAGCATACAGAGAAAGATGGTTATCAAGAAGAAACTTGATTCTCTCACGGTTAACTCCCGTTAAATAAGGCAGACTTTGCTTCCAGAAAAGACCGTGGTGCACCAGGAGCAAATCACCTTTGGCTGAACAAGCAGCCTGGAAAGTTTCCAAGCCCGCATCCACTGCCCCGATAACTCTTCTTACTGTTTCCCGACCCTCCACTTGTAATCCGTTCCAGGATGAGTCTTTTACTTCAGCCGTTCTCAGATAATCATCCAAGAAACTTACCAGCGTTTTAAGCTTGACCATAGTTACCGCCCTTTTTGGGAGATTATAATTATACCTTATCCCCAACGAAGAGGACATTTTGTCCAGTGATTTCCGATGTCCTTACCCAGATTAATCTCACTTGACATTTCCACGGTTATGTTTTAGCCTAATTGATAAATGTTTGACTATTTGAATGAGTCTCTTCGGTCTTATCTGGAGAAACTGGCTGCCAGAGTTCCTTGCCCTGGAGGGGGAAGTGTGGCGGCTTTAACCGCTAGCCTTTCAGCTGCTTTAGCCAGTATGGTCGCCAACTATACCCTCGGCAAGAAAAACTACCGTCAGTACGAACACCTTATCGCCGCCACCCTGGAAAAAATAAAAGCAATCGGCCAGAAATTGGAAAGGTTTGTAGAAGATGACAGCCGCCTTTACGAAAAAATTCAGCAAGCCACCCGACAAAATTCACCCGCGCTCCAGGAACATCTAAGATTATCAGCCGGCCTCCACCTTGAGATCTCCCGAGAATGCTTTTCTCTTCTTCAGGAAGATTTGCTCCTTCTGGAAAAAGGCAATCGCCACCTCATTTCTGACGTTGGCATTTCTGCAGTGCTGGCGGAAGCTGCCTTCCGAGCGGCCTGTATAAATGCCGCTATCAACTTCAAATACATTCAGGATACTGCTTTTGTCGCGGCCGGACAGGCTGAGCTTGAAGATTTGAAAACGAAGATTTTTCCTTTATGCAGCACAATTGAGCAAAAAGTGAACCAGACCCTGAAAGGCGATTGAACCAATTAAGGAGAGAGGCAATGCCAGCCAACTTGATACCCGGGAAAGAGATTGCCGCAAGGATTCAGGAAAAAGTGAAGGAGAAAGTCAACGAACTGAAAACCAAAGGAGTGACGCCCCGGCTGGTGGCTGTTCAAGTTGGGGAAAACGCCGCTTCGGCTGTTTATGTTAAGGCTCAAGCTAAAAGTTGTGAAAAAATAGGTATCAGGTATACGCTCCACCAGATGCCACCGGAAACGCCTGAAGTTGAACTTATTTCTACCCTTCAGGCATTCAATGCTGATAGCACCGTAACCGGCATCATCCTTCAGTTACCTCTACCTGGCGGGATGGACGTTAGGAAGATTCAGTCTTTTATCAGTCCGGTGAAGGACGTAGAAGGAGTTAATCCTACCAATATGGGTTGGATTGTTTATGGCCGCCCAGGGCTTGCTCCCTGCACTGCTCTGGCGATTAAAGAATGCATTGACTATACCGGGGTTAAACTTTACGGCAAAGAAGTCGT
>JAMWDF010000013.1 GCA_023818865.1 Candidatus Omnitrophota bacterium | reverse complement strand
TCACTCGTTTTTTCTCTTTTCTTTTCCCGGCTGGTAGCCAAAAATGGCGGTGGCTGGTACTTATCTTCGGCGTGTGGTTCCTTCCAGTCCCGCGTCTCCCAGTCAATCTCAGAGTCAGTTTCACCAACGGCTTGGTCAGTTTTTCCTTTGAAGTGTTGGCTCTTTTTCTTTTTCAGAAAACCTTTGGCTTTCTTTATTTGGCGATGAGTTTTCTGGTGGGACTGTTTATGGCTGGTCTGGGAGTTGGGGGATTTTTTTCTGGAAGGAAACCTAAGAGGAGAGAAGACCTATTTTGGGCGGAAACCGGCCAGATTCTTTTCTATGTTTTAGCCACCGGAGTTTTACTGCTACCCAGGAGTGTGCCCATAGTATTTTTTGGTATTTTGCTGGCTGGGTCTGGTTTCCTTCTTGGCTGGGAATTCGGTCTTCTGGCGACATACGGGATGGACCGGAACCCAGGGGGAATCGGACTGGTTTATGGGGCTGACCTGGTTGGAGCCCTGGCAGCTTCTGTTCTTACCCCTCTTTTTCTCCTCCCAGTTCTTAGTTTCTCCGGCTGTCTTGGCTTATTTCCCTGTCTAAAAATTGCGACCTTTCTTCTTCTCTGGCATCAATTATCTTGAACCCTTTAGGAATTCAGGGGTAAAATAACAGAGCAAGGAGGTAACTATGGGCAATCAAGTCAGGTCAGTTTTTCTTTTGGGGATTCTTTCGGTTCTTCTGGTTTATCTGGGTAGTCTTTTTGGTGAGGGCTGGATGCTGGTGGCTCTCATTTTTGCCCTGGGAATGAATGCTATTTCCTATTTCCTGGGTGACAAACTGATTCTGGCCCTTTACCGGGCTCGGGAAATCTCTCCTGGGGAAATGCCTGAGCTTTACCGGATTGTTCAGAATCTTACCCAATCTGCTGGGTTGCCGATGCCGAGATTGTATCTCATCCCCTCCGCCAGTCCGAATGCGTTTGCTACCGGCCGCGACCCGGCTCACGCTTCAGTGGCGGTGACCAGCGGAATTCTCAATATCCTTTCAGCCGAGGAACTGGAAGGCGTCCTGGCTCATGAGTTAAGCCATGTGAAAAACCGAGATATCCTTATCGCCACCATCGCTGCCACCATTGCCGGGGCGATTACTTTTCTTGCCAGGATGATGCAGTGGGCAGCTTACTTCGGGGGTGGCAATGATGACCGGCGAGGGGGCAATGCCCTCAGTCTGGTAGGACTTCTGGTCTTTGCTGTTTTGGCCCCGATTGCGGCTATGATTGTTCAACTGGCTATCTCCCGCTCAAGGGAATACCTGGCCGACGAGTCTGGGGCGAAGATATCCGGTCATCCAGAGTATTTAGCTTCAGCTTTGCGACGGTTGGCGGCTGGTGTTTCTTCCCAGCCGATGTCCAGGGCCAATCCTTCCACTGCCCACCTGTTTATTGTTAACCCTTTTTCTGCTCGCTCCTTGCTGGCTATTTTTTCCACCCATCCGCCTATTGAGGAAAGGATTGCCAGGTTGGAAAGAATGGCGGGTAAGCTCTGAGAATGAACCAGGAAAGATTGAAGAAAATTCTGAAAAGCTACCGCGCCGGCCGTCTGACAGAAGGTGATGTCCTGGAGCAGCTAAAATTGCTACCTTATCAGGACCTCACCTGGGCCAAAATTGACACCCATCGGGTTTTCCGGCTTGGCTTTCCCGAAGTAATTTTTGCGCCAGGGAAAACCGTAGAACAACTGGAGAAGATTGTCAGGACCAATCTAAACCATCAGCGGGATTGTTTGGTGACTCGTTTAGAGGCAGAAAAGGCGGAAAAAATTAAGAAGCTTCTGCCTGACTTACATTATTTCCCTCAGGCAAAACTTCTGAGTTCCCGTCCTCCTCAGCCCAAGAGCAAAAATTATGTGGCTGTGGTCTCTGCCGGCACCTCAGACCTACCGGTGGCTGAGGAAGCGGCTCTAAGTTGTGAAATTTTGGGTACCAGAGTGAAACGTCTCTGGGATGTCGGAGTGGCCGGGCTTCACCGACTTTTGGACCACCTGAAAGTACTCAATCAGGCAAGTTGTCAGGTGGTGGTGGCGGGAATGGAAGGGGCTTTACCCAGCGTAGTGGCTGGTTTGGTTGGTCAGGTGGTGGTAGCGGTACCTACCTCAGTGGGTTACGGAGCGCAATTACAGGGTTTCTCTTCTCTGCTCACCATGCTTAACAGTTGTAGCCCGAATGTAGTGGTGGTCAATATTGACAACGGTTTTGGCGCGGGTTTTGTTGCTCACCTTATTGCCGGAAAAAAGTAGGTCTATTGCTCTTTTCTGGACTGAATAACCAAGAATGTTACCTCTGCCCGGGTTTTTTCCAGAATGCCCCGAACATAATCAATCTGATGTCTTAAAGAACGGGTAAGGGCATCAGGGAAGAAAAACCCTGTCAGAAAAGAGTAAATGGCATCCATCATTTCCAGATACATTTCCCCGGGAAAATCTCTCTTTTTTCTTACTCCGTCCAGGATAAATCGGCGTAACTCGCCAGTGCTTTCAGCCAAACCGTGAAGGTAACTGATAGGGTCAAAACCGAATTCCTCCGGGCAGGGTATCGCTTTCTGGAGGACGCACCGCTGAAAAACTACCGCTTCCACTACTTCCTTCTCCGCCGAGTGAAGAAATCCAGAGTAAATTATTTCCGGGTAGAACCGGAGAATTTTCTTTGACTCTTTTAGAAGAAGAAAAGCCTGCTTTATGGTTCTTTCGGCACTTTCCTGCCTACCTTGATGAAGTTCCTGGATTGCCCGGGCCGCCAGACGCGTGATTTCTCGGCAATTTCTTAAGGCTTTTTCTCTGACCGTATCTTCCTTTTTGAGAAAGGCAATGAGTTTACCCTCGGTTTTTTTTAGGGGACTGACGAGTTTGCTCTCTTTGACCATAGTGATGCTCCAATTCATTTTCAATTGCTTTAATCGTGGAAACATCAGCCGGTTTTTCTAAGGTTGGCCTCACCACAATCCGAGCCGGTGGAACTACCAGGTCTAAAAACTCAGCAACAGATAGGCGGCTAGCCCCAAGGATGATTGCCATCTCTTGAATCTCCCGGTCATTGGAAACCACTGTGAACCTGATTTTTTGGGCTTCTTTTTTCAAGATTTCTTCAATCCGGCGGTCAGCAGTGTGGCTTTCAGAAAAAATGATTTTTACCCCTGGCTGCCAGGACCAGGGAAAAGTCCAGGGATAACCATCAAAAACCAGGGTGAAACTGCAGTTTGGATGCTTTCTTTGGTAAGTTTTCAAAGTTCTCAAGAGGGTGGCTATCGCCTGCTGGCTTCCTCTTTGTTCTTGCTTTTTCAGAAAGGAACTTTTGATCAGATTGTAGCCATCAATCAAAAAAACAGGACCTATCTGTTTGTTGCTTGCCATGGCTGTTTCTAAATCTATTCTGAAGGAGAACGCGTTTTGTGTCTTGGTTTTCTTTTTACAAAACAGGCAGATACTCTTTCATCTCCCAGCTGGTTACCTGAGTTCGGTACATATCCCATTCTATCTTTTTGTTTTCAATAAACTTGGTAAAAACATGTTCTCCGAGGGCCTGGCAGACCAGTTCGCTTTTTTCTGTTTCCATGATGGCTTCAATCAGGCTGCCCGGCAATAACTGGATTTTCTTTCTTTTCCTTTCTTTGGCCTCCATCCGGTAGATATCTTCCTCCACGGCTGGCGGGAGAGGTAAGTTCTTTTTAATCCCGTCAAATCCAGCTGCCAGGATGACAGTGAAGGCCAGGTAGGGATTACAGGCCGGGTCAGGACTGCGGAGTTCTATCCGACTGGCTTTTTCTTTCCCAGGCTTATAAATGGGAATCCGGATGAGGGCTGATCGGTTTTTTCTCCCCCAGGAAACATAAACCGGGGCTTCATAACCAGGGACCAATCTCTTGTAAGAGTTTACCCACTGGTTGCAAATGGAAGTAATTTCCCGGATATGCTTTAACAGCCCGCCCACATAAGACTTAGCCACCGGTGAAAGAAAATTCGGGTCGCTCTCGTTGTAAAAGGCATTCTTGTCTCCCTGAAAAAGAGATTGGTGGATGTGTAAACCACTGCCATTAAGCCCATAAAGAGGTTTGGGCATAAAGGTGGCGTAGTAGCCAGCCCTGGCTGCTACCTGCTTGACGAGAACCTTCAGGGTAATCAGCTTGTCAGCCATCTTTAGGGCTTCATCGTAACGAAGGTCAATCTCATGCTGGCTGGGTGATACCTCATGGTGGCCAGCTTCTACTTTAGTCCCCATTGCTTCGCATAGTTTCATTGTTTTCTGGCGCAACTGGCTACCTAAATCCTGGGGGATAAAGTCAAAGTAACCACCGTTGTCTATAATCTCTGGATTTTCTGGAGAACGAAAATAGAAGTATTCCAGTTCTGGGCCGATGTTGAAGGTGTACCCTTCTTGTTCAATTTTTTCCAGATAGCGCCTCAGGATGTAACGGGTATCTCCGTCATACGGTTGCCCTTCTGGTAGGTAAATGTTGCAGAAAAAGCGGGCAGTCTTTTCTTCCAGAAGCGGCAAAATCTGATATGTTTGCGGGTCAGGTCTGGCAATCAGGTCGCTCTCATAGATGCGGGCAAAACCTTCTATTGAAGAGCCATCAAAGCCAATGCCTTCCGCAAATACTTTTTCCACTTCTTCCGCCGGGACAGTGAAGGTTTTCAACTGACCAAGGATGTCCACAAACCATAATTCTACGTATTTTACCTGGTCCTCACTCAATTTTTTCAGAACCGTTTCTACCATGGCTCCTCCTTACCCCTAACTTATAATGCTTACTTGGCGGGCTGGCAGTTCTCACTTACTATGGTGGCGCATTTGAGACACAACTCAGGGTGATGGTCAATACTGCCCACGCTGGGGTGGTAAATCCAGCACCGCTGACATTTGTGGTGGGGGGTTTTTTCAATGGTAATTTCCAATTCTGAGTCGCCAGAGGACAATTTTACCTCTGAGACCAGAAGAAGAGAGGGTAAGCCGGGAAATGAAGAAAGGAATTCAAACCATTCCTGGTTGGCTTTTACCTGAACCAGAGCTGCCAGGCTGGTGCCGATTAGTTTTTCTTCCCTTTTTTCCTCTATTTTCTTAAGCACCAGTTTTCTGAAGAGAAAAAACCTCTCCCACCGTTTCAGGAGTTCTGTATCCACAGGTGTTTTCTCTGGCCACTCTTCCAGGAAGATGCTTTCCTTCTTTCGGTCAGGCAGATACTGGTAGGCTTCTTCAGCGGTGAAAGAAAGGATAGGGGCCAGTAATTTCAATAGCGTCAGGAGAATCGCCTGCAAGACCGTTTGGGCAGCCCTTCTTTCCCGGGAAGATTTCCCGTGGGTATAAAGCCGGTCTTTCAGGTAGTCAAGATAGAAGGAAGAAAGCCAGAGATTGCAGAACTCGTAAAGGAGCTCGTACACGCGGTAGAAAAGAAATTCTTCATAGGCAGTGGTTACAGCAGCGGTGGTCTGGTGGAGTTTGGCTAACGCCCAGCGATCAACTTCTTCCATCTCTGATTGGTTTACAGCCTCTTTCGCAGTGAAGTCGTAAAGGTTGCCCAGAAGGAATCGGATAGTGTTGCGGATTGTCCGGTAGACCGTCACCAGGTTTCTTAGGATGCTATCTGAAATACGGATATCCTGCTGGTAGTTTTCTGAAGCTACCCAGAGCCGCAAAACCTCTGCTCCATGAGTTTTAATCACCTGTTCTGGAGTAATGACGTTGCCTAAAGATTTAGACATCTTTCGGCCTTCAGCATCCACCACAAATCCGTGGGTAACCACTGTCCGGAAAGGCGCCTGGCCAGTGAGGCCGCAAGAGGTAATTAGAGAAGTTTGAAACCAGCCGCGATGCTGGTCACTACCTTCAAGATAAACATCCGCTGGCCAGGAGAGATTAGTTCTAGTGGTGAGGACAGCTAAGTGACTCACTCCGGAATCAAACCAGACATCCAGAATATCTTTTTCTTTCTCAAAGGCGTTATGTCCGCAGTAAGGACAGGAAAAATTAGGGGGTAGAAGTTCTCTGGCTTCCTTTTCTAACCAGATATCAGACCCAGCCTGCCGAACAAGTTGTTCAACATGGGAGAGTGTCTCCTGGGTGATGATTTCCCGGGAACAGTTCTGACAGTAAAAAATGGGTAGGGGAACTCCCCAGAGACGTTGCCGGGAAAGACACCAGTCAGGTCTGGTTTGGACCATGGAGAGAATACGATTGGCTCCTTCAGCCGGTACCCAGTGACACCGGACAATCTCTGCTTGCAGTTTTTGTCGCAATCCCTGATGGTCTACTTTGAGAAACCACTGCTTAGTACTCCGGAAAATAACCGGCTGCTTGCACCGCCAACAGTGAGGATAAGAATGCTTTGTTTCTTCTTGGTGGTAGAGTAAGCCCAGCCGGTCCAGTTCTTTGGTGATTAACTCGTTAGCCTGGAAAACATGAATACCTTGCCAGGCCAGAATCTCTGAGGTATACCGGCCCTGATGGTCCACCGGAGAGAAGATAGGTAAGTGGTACCGCTGCCCGGTATAGTAGTCCTCCAGACCGTGTCCTGGCGCGGTATGAACACAACCGGTACCTTCAGTGGTGGAAACATAATCTGCCAGAACAACCGGACAGACTTTACCGGTGAGCGGGTTGGTATAAACCCAGTTTTCCAGCTCTCGGCCAGAAAAAAAACGAATTATCTGACCACTGATCCCTTTTTTCCTCAGTACCTGTTCGGACAGTGATTCAGCCAGGAGAAAATACCCAATAGCTGTCTCCACTATGACATATCGTTCCTCTGGATAAACTGCAATTGCCTGGTTGGCTGGGAGGGTCCAGGGTGTAGTTGTCCAGATTAAAAGGAAAATCTTCTTTCCTTCTATTGGTTCCACCAAAGGAAAAGCCACATAAATGGAAGGGGTCTGGTCCTCTTCATACTCAATCTCTGCTTCGGCCAAGGCAGTCTCGCAGGTGAAACACCAATGGATGGGTTTGTAGTCCTGATAAACATAACCAGCAAGAGCCAGCCGACCAAAGGCAGAAATGATGGCGGCTTCATATTCTGGAGAGAGAGTGAGGTAAGGATTTTCCCAATCGCCCAGAACCCCTAAGCGTTTAAATTCTTCCCGCTGGATTGCTACAAATTTTCTGGCAAAACTGGCCGCTTTTTTCCTGAATTCTAAAGGGTTTACCTTATTCTTACTGGCTTTCATTTCCTTCAACGCCTGGTGTTCTATGGGCATACCATGGCAGTCCCAACCAGGCACATAGGGAGCAAAAAACCCCACCATGCTTTTTTGTTTCACCACAATGTCTTTCAGAATCTTATTCAGGGCGGTCCCTAAATGAATGTGGCCGTTGGCATAAGGCGGACCATCATGAAGAATAAATTTGGGCCGGGGAGCATTTTTTTCCTGCAGCTTCTGGTAAATTTTCTTTTCTTCCCAGAAAGATAGCCTTTCTGGTTCCCGATGAGTGAGATCCGCCTTCATCGGGAAGCCAGTCTTTGGTAACAACACACTGGTGGAGTAATCCCTGTTTGACATCGTTTTTTTTTCTTGTTAGGCTTTTAAGACTGCAATAATGACGACTTGTATTCTACCATAAAAAGGATTTTGACAGAAGAAAAAACAAGGACTAAAATGGCTACCATATTTTTCCAGAGGGTGAACCCATATCTTAACCTGATAGGAGAAAAAAAAGAGGAGAAAAGATGAAAGTGAAGGTAGATGAAAATCTCTGCACTGGCTGCGGCATTTGCATTGATGCCTGCCCGGAAGTCTTTGAAATGGGGGAAAGTACCTCACTGGTCAAGGTGGACGTGGTGCCAAGAGACCTTGAGGATAAAGTCCGGGAAGCCGCTGAGAGTTGTCCGGTAGAGGCCATTATTATTGAAGACTGAGAAGTCAACTAATGCGCTTAAGGCTGATTGCCATTGTCTCCAGCGTGTTGGCAGTCGCAGGAATAACCTTCCTCTCAGGTGGCCGGTGGCTGGTTGACCCGACAGTTAGAGCAGAATGGCATCTGAAAAAGGCGCTTGACTGGTACCGGTTGGCGGCGAAAAGGCACCCGGGCGACAAGACTATTCTCCGCCGCTACGAGCAAGTTTCGCCTTTAGTGTACTCACCAGTGGAAGCAAGAATAGAACTGGCGAAACTTTATGAACAACAAGCTTGGTCCCTGCAAGGCAATCCAGCCCTTGAGGGAATTAGTCTTGAGGAACACCAGGTCCTGGTTGAGTATCTGCGAAGGAGGCTAAACCGGGTTTTTGACCTGAAGGAGAGGGCTGTTTTGTCCTTACTGCTAGCTAAGATTTCTCCGGAAGACGGGCAACTCTGGTTTAGCCTAAGCAAACTCTATCTGGGGTTGGGAGAGGTCAGGAAAGCCATCAGTACGCTGGAGAAAACCCTCAACTGTGGTTTGCAGGAAGCCGAAGTTTATTCTTACCTGGGAATGAGTTACCGGGATATCGGACTTCTGGATCAGGCTGAGAAAGTGATTAAGCAAGGGTTAGAGAAATCAGAAGACAATCATCTTCGTCAGATTTTGGTTACCATCTATTACCGCCAAGGTAAAAAGGAATTGGCCCAAGAGGAAGAAAGAAAGGCAAAATCCCTTCTGGCTAAAATTCCTTCTCCTGAGGTGGTCAAGCCGGAAAAAGAAAGGATAGAAAAAAAGTTACCAGCCGGGTTGTCTCCCTACACCTTCCTTATGGTTTCTAAGGCAGACCAGACACTCTCGGTCTGCCGATACGATGGCGCCCAGGTATCAGTGCTCCAAAGTTACTCTTGTACCACTGGAAAGAATAAGGGGCAAAAAGAACAGGTTGGAGACGGAAGAACGCCTGAAGGTTGTTTCCTCCTTACCCGGAAAATTGATGGCCGTTCGCTGCCGGCCAAGTATGGCTCTGGAGCTTATACGCTTGATTTCCCAAGCACTATTGATACTTTAGCCGGCCGGAGCGGAAATGGGATTTGGCTCCACGGCACTCCGATTGAAAGGCCTCCTTACAACAGTGAAGGCTGCATCGTTCTAAATGACCATGATTTTGACCGGGTAAGTCAGTTTATTCAGCCTGGCCTAACGCTTATCTATATTGCGGAGAAGCCAGTGGTGGAAAATTTGGCCCCCCTAATAGAAGCAATCTATTCCTGGAAAAAGGACTGGGAAAGCCTCAATGCTGACAAGTATCTTTCCTGGTATGACGAGAAATTTACAGCCGGCAATAAGAATAAGGCTGCCTGGGTTGCTTACAAACGCCGGGTCAATCAGGGGAAAAAATATGTGAAAATTTCCTTAGAGAATCTTCAGGTATTGCCTTATGGTCAAACCCCGTTTGGCGAGGTGGCAGTGGCTTTCTTTTACCAGAAATACAGGTCGAATAATCTGGAAAGCTCTGTGTGGAAAAAGCTTTACTTGGTGAAAAGAGGTGACTGCTGGAAGATTCTTTCCGAGGTGACTCTGTAGTCTTTCACCAAAAGGCTAGTTGAGCGGAGTCGGCCATGCCTAAAACCTATCTTCCTGTGTTTTTCACTCAGTTTTTCTTAGGCTGGAGTCTGGTTAGTTTTTCTTCTCAAGAAAGATTCCCGTCAGTAGAAAGGAAATTTGCCGGGTTGCCTTACCAGGTAGAGATTGTGCGGCTAAAAGGGCAACAGGTAGGTCCAACCTTACTTTTGATAGGAGGTATCCACGGGGATGAACTGGCTGGTTGTCTGGCTCTGGAACGTTACGCAATAATGACTTTGAAACGAGGCCAAATGATAGTTATCCCCCGGCTAAATTGGGCGGCGATTATGGCTGGAAAAAGGGGGGTAAACGGGGTGGATATGAATCGTCTTTTTTCTCTTCCCCAGGAAAAACTGCCTCAGCCTGAAGGTCAGGTGGTCAATTTGGTCAAGGCTTTAGTCCAGGAAGCCAGCTGTGTAGTTAACACCCATCAGGGTTCAGGATTTTTTGATTTTCGGTGGGTGGATAAAAAGCGTAATCCGGCCCGGTGGGGACAATGTAATGTGATTGACGCTCCTTATTTTGACCTGCCCAATGGCGAACAGATTCGTCTGGAAGAATTTGCCAGCTGGGTGGTGGAAAGAGCCAATAGAGAAATCCAGGAAGAGCGGTATCGTTTCAAGGTGAATAACACCGAGACTGCCAGCGAGCAATCCCCCCACAAAGAACAGAGAAGGTCGCTTACTTACTATGCGCTAACTAAGGCTCATCGGATGGCCGTGGGAATAGAGGTTACTAAAGAATGTTCTTTATCTGAGGCTGTTTCTTTCATGACCATCGCTATCAATGCGGTAATGGAACGTCTGGGAATTGTTCCAGAGGCTTTCCCCAACATTGATACGGGCTCGGTAGAAAAAGAACTGAAACAGCAAACCCGGTTGACTGGTTTGACTGCTCTGGTTAGCGGTCAGAAAAAGAAGTTTTTCCCTGGGACTTCCATTTACCTAAGAGCTGAGGAGAAAATAAAGGTACTTGAATTGGAAACGGAAAATCCGCTGGGCTGGTGGGTATGTTTTTCAGACAACAGAGAAGAAAATGCCCTAGGAAAAGAGCAGCCGTTTAGAGAAGGGGCAGCAATTGAAGTTTGGAAAGATAGAAAGAAGTACCAATTTCCGATTCGCCTGGGGAAAAGATATCTCGCTGGGGTGGAAGTGGCCGTCGGGGCAAACGTCCATGCTTATCAACTCGGTGAAACAATTTTCTGGCCAGCCGACCAGACCTTCAAGGTATTACGGGTGCTTCCTGAGAGCCAAAATTCAATCACAGTGGACATCAAAGGGTTTGTTGGGAATAGAAAGAAAAATGATGGTCAGGATGCCGGATATGAAGTAAAAGCAAGCAGGTTAATTCCCAGTTTTGCTCTGGATGAACAAAAAACTTTGTATCGGATAGAGATACGTGAGAAAAATGAATTAGTCGGTGAGCTTTTCCTGAAGTTAACCAATTGAATTTGTCCTCTCCGGAAAAGTCGGATAGAATAGAAGAAAGGGCGGTTAGCTCAGTTGGTTAGAGCGCTACGTTGACATCGTAGAGGCCAGAGGTTCAAGTCCTCTACCGCCCATTTTTTTTGCATCTTTGAAGTAGAGGACTTGAAGTGAGCCCGGTCTATGAGGCGCGACGAAAAGGAGTGCCGAATGGGCGAGGGGCCGACCTGAAGCGAAGCGTAAGGCGCCAAGTCCTCTACCGCCCACCAGTTACTATTACCTGCTTGTTTCTGTCCTATGGTAAGATAAACCAGGATGACCGAGAACCTTTTTCCACTTAAAAAAAAACCGCTGGGCGAGGATGAACCTCTGGCTGTCCGGATGAGACCCCGGACAAAAGAAGAGTTTGTCGGGCAGGAACACCTAATTGGCCCAGAAGGAGTAGTGACTGGTTTTCTCCAGGCGAAGAAAGTTCCCTCCTTAATTTTGTATGGTCCGCCAGGTTGTGGCAAGACAGCCCTGGCTTTGCTAATAACCAAGGAAACCGGTTATATCTTTCGCCACTTGAATGCAGTGACTGCCACAGTGGCTGATGTTCGGGAAGTTATCCAGGAGGCCAGGCAACAGCAGAATGTGAGAGGACTAAAGACAATTCTTTTTCTGGACGAGATTGCCCATTTCAACAGATTGCAGCAGGATTCTCTGATGCGGGATGTGGAAGAGGGAACAATTGTTTTGATTGGCGCTACCACTCACAATCCTTTCTTTTTTCTCACCAGCCCCTTGCTCTCCCGGGTTCAGGTTTTGGAGCTCAAGCCACTTAAAGAAGGAGAAATCCAGGAAATTATTTTTAGAGCCATCAGGGATAAAGAAAGGGGGCTGGGTAGGTTAAAGATTTCGCTGGAGGGGAAAGCAATAGATTACCTGGTAAAAATGAGTGAAGGAGATGCCCGGCGCGGCCTTAACCTCTTGGAAACGGCAGTATTAGTTGGTCGACCGGAACCTGATGGTGTCCTACGTTTGACTTGTTCTTTCCTGGAGAAAGTTGGCCAGCGCAAGATGGTGCGTTATGACCGGGCTGAAGATGTTCATTATGATACTATCTCGGCTTTTATTAAAAGCATGCGCGGTTCAGATCCAGATGCGACCCTGTACTGGTTGGCACGAATGGTGGCAGCGGGTGAAGATCCCAGGTTTATTGCCAGGAGGATTGTTATCTGCGCTTCTGAAGATGTGGGCAATGCTGACCCTCAGGCTTTGGTGGTGGCTACTTGTGCCTTTCAAGCAGTGGCTCTGGTGGGGATGCCAGAAGCAAGAATTATTCTAGCCCAAGCGGCCCTTTACGTGGCGACTGCTCCCAAGAGCAATTCGGCTTACCGGGGGATTTCTGAGGCACTGAAAGAAGTAGAAAAACAAACAACTCAGGAAGTACCGGACCATCTCCGGTCAGGGAATTACCAAGGAGCAAGAGAATTGGGACGTGGCCAGGGATATCTCTATCCTCATGACTATCCAGGCCACTATGTACCCCAGAGTTATCTGCCTGAAGCCAAAACCTTCTATCATCCAACAGATAGTGGCTATGAGAGAAAGATTGCTCTTTTTTTGAATCATCTTGCTCGATTGAAAAAAGAAAATGAAAGAAGAACTAAGAAACCAGGGGAAAATTCAGCGGCAGTCGCTGAGCGAAAAAGAATGGCTGGAGAAAAGCCGTCTGATCCAGGAAAAACTGGTTTGTGAGCCGCTTTACCAGCAAGCAAAAGTTATTCTCTGTTACGTTCATACTGACCGAGAAGTCAGGACTGATTTCATTATCCAGCAGGCGCTTGTTTCTGGCAAGACTGTTTGTTTACCCCAGGTCCGGTGGCAGGAGAGACAGTTGATCGCCTCGCGGATTTATTCTCTTGATGAGATTGACCACCAGGGAGTTGTTCCGCGGGGAATACGATTGAGACCAATAAATAGCCAAGAATTAGATCTGGTGATTACTCCGGGAGTCCTGTTTGATGTTTTCGGCAACCGGATCGGGATGGGTGGAGGGTTTTTTGACCGGTTTTTTAAGGAGATAACAACCAAGACAAAGAAGGTAGCTTTAGCCTTTTCCTTTCAGGTAAGAGAGACTTGTTTACCAGTAGGGCAGGATGATGTCCCGGTGGATATAATTGTTACCGAAGAGAAGGTCTATTATCCCGGATACTGAAGGAAACTCTGTTTTTCCCTTAAGGTTGCTTTCCTTTTGATCTAATAATAATTCTTCGGTTTTCTTAGCAAAAACAGTGAGAATAACAGGTTTTCCCCTTTTGACAGAGAGTGCCTGGAAAGACTATAATTAAACAATTTAAGGGAGGCAAAAGAATGGACAGTAGACAAGTAACCTATGATGCTACCACCATTCAGGTCTTAAGTGGGATAGAAGCCGTCAGAAAAAGGCCGGCGATGTATGTCGGGGATACCTCGGTGACCGGTCTTCATCATTTGGTTTATGAAGTAGTGGACAACAGTATTGATGAAGCTATGGCTGGTTTCTGTAGTCAAATAGCGGTAACCGTCCATGGAGATAACAGTGTGACAGTAGATGACAATGGCCGAGGTATCCCGGTAGATATGCACAAAACAGAAAAAAGACCGGCGGTGGAAGTGGTTATGACTGTGCTCCACGCTGGCGGAAAGTTTGACCGGAAAGCCTATCGGGTTTCCGGAGGTTTGCATGGAGTAGGTGTTTCGGTAGTTAACGCCTTATCTGAGTGGTTGGAAGTGGAAGTCCGGAGAGACGGCAAGGTTTATCATCAGAGATATGAACGCGGTGTGCCGGTTTCTCCTTTGCAAGTTCTGGGTAGAACGAAGAAAACCGGAACGAAAGTAACCTTTAAGCCTGATGGGAAGATTTTTGAAACTATTGAGTTTGACAACAGCATTCTCTGCGGCCGGCTGAAAGAACTGGCTTTTCTGAACGCCGGCATTCAAATTTCTTTTGAGGACGAAAGAAAGGGGCTAAAAGAAACTTATAAGTTTGATGGCGGACTGATTTCTTTTGTGGAAAGCCTGAACAAGAACAAAAAGGTGCTGTTCACGCCGGTTTGCTACTTCAAGAAGAAAGAGGACGAGCTGGAAGTGGAGATTGCCTTTCAGTATAACGATGGTTATACCGAGACAGTTTTTTCCTTTGCTAACAATGTTAATACCCGGGAAGGGGGAACTCATCTGACTGGTTTTCGTAGCGGGCTCACTCGGGCGATTAACGATTACGGAAAGAAGAATAGTTTCCTGGAGAATATGACTCTTACCGGTGAAGATATCAGAGAAGGATTAGTGGGGGTGGTGAGCGTCAAACTGCCGGAACCGCAGTTTGAAGGTCAAACCAAAGGGAAGTTAGGTAATTCCAGTGTCAGGTTTGTGGTAGAAAGTCTGGCCGCCAGAGAAATCCATACCTTCCTGGAGGAACACCCAGAACCAGCCAGGGAAATTTTAAACAAGTGTATTCTTACCGCGAAAGCCAGGGAAGCAGCGAGAAAAGCGAGAGACTTGACCAGAAAGAGGTTGCTGGATACCGGTGCGTTACCTGGTAAACTGGCTGACTGTTCTCTCAAAGAACCGGAGCACCGGGAGCTTTTTCTGGTGGAGGGAGATTCAGCTGGCGGTAGTGCCAAGCAAGGCAGAGACAGGACCTTTCAAGCGATTCTGCCGCTTAAGGGGAAAATTATCAACACAGAGAAAGCGCCATTGGATAAGGTTTTGAGCAATGAAGAAATCAAGACGATGATCAGTGCCATCGGTGCCGGGGTGGGGGAGGATTTTGACCTTGCCCGCATTCGTTACCATAAGGTGATAATAATGACTGATGCCGATGTAGACGGCGCTCACATTAGGACGCTCTTGCTTACTTTTCTTTTCCGGCAGATGGTAGACCTGATTAAGGGCGGATATGTCTATATCGCTCAGCCTCCGTTGTATAAAGTGAAACGGGGAAGAAAAGAGGTTTATGTGGATACAGAAGCAGAGATGGACCGCTTGCTTATCAGCTTCACTCTGGAAAACGTGAAGTTTTCTTTGCCTCGGGGAAAGATTTTATCCAGGCAGGAACTAGGCGAACTGGTGAGCGTGAGCCGAAGATTAAGGGAAAACCAAAGTAGTTTGGAAAACCGGGGCATTTGTTTTTCCGATTACCTTAAATTTTTCCAGGAGAAAGGGGTTTTTCCTGCCTATTGTGTCAAAACGAACAAGGAGAAGATTTTTCTCAAGGATGACCAGGAACTGGCCGAATATGTGGAGAAACAAGGCGGGGAACAGATGGATTTGTTTTCCCGGGAAGGGCCGCAGGAACACCAGTTGATTGAGATTTTTGAATCTCGGGATATGGCTAAACTTTTGGAGAAGGTCAAAGCAACGGGGTTAACCCTGGATGATTTAAGTCAGGCGAGGATTACCCTGGAAGAAGGGCATCAAACCAGGAACTGTTCTCTGGTTAATTTGTATGAGGTGGTAAAAGAATGCGGAAAGAAGGGACTGGTCATTCAGCGGTATAAAGGGCTGGGAGAAATGAATCCGGAGCAGCTGTGGGAGACAACTATGGATCCAGCCAGGCGCCGGCTGAAGCAGGTGACCCTGGATGATGCTGTGAAGGCAGAAGAGATATTTACGGTTCTCATGGGAGAAGAGGTAGAACCCAGGCGTCAGTTCATTGAACAGTACGCTAGGGAAGTGAAAAATCTGGATATCTAACTGAAAGCCAACTGGAGGAAAACATAGATGAGGGAAGAAATCCGGGAAAAGATTCAACCGGTCAGCGTGCATGAAGAGATGCGAGGCTCGTATCTTGATTATGCTATGAGTGTTATTGTTGGTCGGGCCTTACCTGATGTAAGGGACGGATTGAAACCGGTCCACCGAAGAATACTTTACGGGATGCTGGAACTGGGATTGGAGCCAGGTCGCCCCTATAAGAAATCAGCCAGGATTGTTGGGGAGGTAATGGGGAAGTACCATCCTCATGGTGATGCGCCTATCTATGAGGCGATCGCCAGAATGGTCCAGGATTTTTCTCTTCGGTATCCCTTGGTTGATGGTCAGGGTAATTTCGGTTCTATTGACGGAGACCCTCCGGCGGCGATGCGTTATACCGAAGCGAGACTTGCGCCTATAACCATGGAAATGCTGGCTGATCTGGAAAAAGAGACTGTTGATTTCATGCCCAACTTTGATGAGTCTATGGTGGAACCGGTGGTTCTGCCCAGTAAGGTACCCAATCTTCTGATCAATGGTTCTTCAGGTATCGCGGTGGGCATGGCGACTAATATTCCGCCTCATAACCTAAGTGAAGTAGTGGACGGTCTGGTCCTTGTTCTGGATAAACCAGAAGCCACAGTAGAAGAAATCATGGAAATGCTGCCTGGACCAGATTTTCCCACTGGCGGGTTTATTTGTGGCCGGGAAGGTATCATTCAGGCTTACAAGACCGGAAAAGGAATCATTACGCTTCGGGGGAAAATGGAAGTGGAGACGGTCAAGGATAGGGAAAACATAATTGTCAAGGAGATTCCCTACGAGGTGAACAAGGCGTCCCTGGTAGAAAAAATTGCCGGTCTGGTTGAAGAAAAGAAGATCGGCGGCATTCAAGAGGTGAGGGATGAATCGGACAAAGAAGGAACAAGAATTGTTCTGGAGGTTAGGCGGGGGGAGAATGTTGATATTATTATGAATCAGCTTTACAAGCACACTCCTTTGCAAATTACCTACGGCATTATCAACCTGGCTCTGGTCAACCAGCAGCCGAAGCTTTTGAATATCCGGGAACTTCTCCACCTCTTTTTGGAACATCGCCGGGAGATTGTTGTTCGGAGGACAAGATATGACCTGCGGAAAGCAGAGGAACGGCATCACATCATCTCTGGTTTGATTGTGGCTTTGGAGCATCTGGACCAGGTGATTAAGTTGATTCGGGCTTCCCAGACCGTGGAAGAAGCCCGCAATGGATTGATGAGTAAATTCAAGCTTTCCCTACCGCAGGCAGACGCAGTTTTGGGAATGCCCTTGGCCCGGCTGACTGGTCTTGAAAGAGAGAAGATTCTTCAGGAAAAAGCAGAACTGGAAGGGAAAATAAGAGAATACCGGGAGATTCTAACCAAACCGGAGAAGGTGAAAAAAATAATTAGGGATGAACTGACTTCACTTAAGAAAAAATTCGGGGATAACCGGCGAACGACAATCGTTGAGCCCATTCAAGAGTTTGATGATATTGATCTGATAAGACCGGAGGATATCGTGGTGACCGTGTCTCATCAGGGATATGTGAAAAGGGTGCCATTAGAGACATACCGCCGTCAGCGCCGGGGAGGAAAGGGGATGGTGGCTGCTCAGACCAAGGAAGAAGATTTTATCAAGCACCTGTTCATTTGTTCTACAGTTGATACCATTCTTTTTTTCACCGACGTCGGTAATGTCCACTGGCTGCGCGGTTACTTAATTCCGGAAGCTAGCCGGAACGCCAAAGGGAAACCGATCGTTAATCTTCTGAAGCTGAATGAAGGAGAGAAAATTGCTGCAGTAATTCCGGTAAAGGAATTTGACCCCCAGAAATTCTTATTGATGGTGACAAAAAACGGGTTAGTGAAAAAGACCCCACTCACGGCTTACAGCCGGCCGAGGCAAGGAGGAATTATCGGACTTACCTTAAGGGAAAATGACCGATTGATTGAAGTGAAGATTACTGATGGAATGAAAGATGTTTTTCTCGGTACCAAGTATGGGCTGAGCATCCGGTTCACCGAAAAGGAAGTCCAGCCCATAGGCCGGACAGGTATGGGGGTGATTGGGATTCGCTTTAAGAAATCAGACGATGAAGTAGTAGGAGCAGAAGTCGTTGACCCTGAAGAAAAAGAGAGAAGTCTCATCACTGTCTGCAGTAAGGGTTTCGGAAAACGGACCCGGATTTCTCTTTATCGCCGGCAGCATCGGGGCGGTAAGGGCATCATTGACATCAAAGGTGGGCAGCGCAATGGGTGGGTCATTGGCATCAGGAGCGTGGCGGAAACAGATGAATTGATTTTAGGGACCCAGGGAGGAATAATCATCAGGATGCTCATTAAGGACATCAGATTAGTAGGCAGGAATACCTACGGGGTGAAACTAATTAATTTAGAGTCAGGAGATTCCATTACTGATCTTGCTCTGGTGCCCCAGGGGAATGGAGACGATGTTCAAATTGCTTGACCATCCGGCTGATGTCCGCCTAAAGGTTTCTGCAAGGACGCTGGAGAGCCTCTTTGAATCCGCTGCCAGGGGGCTGATGAGTCTTTTGAAGCCGATGGGGGAAAATCCAGCCGGGGTGAGAGAAATCCGGCTGGAGGCCGTATCTCGGGAAGAACTCCTGGTAAGGTTTCTTGAAGAACTGATTTATTTGGTGGAGGTAAAAGGCAAATTTCCTGTTAGACTGAAGGTGAAGATTGACGAAGAGGAAGGAATCTGCCGGCTGCAGGCGAAAGTCACTTTGAGGCAAGGAAAAGCTACCAGGGAAGTCAAAGCCGCCACTTATCACGGGTTGAAAATTCTTCAGGAACCAGGTGGGTACAGTGCAGCGATCATCTTTGACGTTTAGAGGAGGGAAAAAGTGAATGAGAAACAGAAGAAGACTTACCTGAGAAAGCTCATGCGGGAAAAAGAACGTATCTTCCAAACTCTGGGGCTCTTGGAAAAAGCGGAAAAGGAAGTCAGCGGGAAGGAAGTTGGCGGGGTACCCACTCATATCGCTGACCTGGGGACAGATGTCTTTGAAAAGGCACTGGAGATGAACCTGTCCGATTCAGAAAGAAAAATTTTGCTGGAGATTGACCGGGCGATTGAGAAGATTAATAAAGGAACTTATGGTGTTTGCGAGGTCTGCGGAAAATCCATTCCTCGTTCCCGGCTTGAAGCCTTACCTTACGCCAGAAACTGCCTGGCTTGTCAGGTGGAACTAGAGAAAAAACAGAGTGAGACTTACTGACTGGTTGTTCTGGGGGGTAGTACTCTCTGGGGTTAGTCTGGACCAGCTAAGTAAGTTTCTGGTAGTTGAGTGGTTAGACGAGAGAAATTCAGTTCATTTTTTTCGTTACTTTTCATTTAACCTGGTGAAAAACAAAGGCATTTGTTTTGGTTTATTTGCTTCTGGCAGCTTGACCTGGCTAACAATTTTTCTCTCAATAGCACTGGTTTTCTGTCTAATCTTCTATGTGACAGTAAGAAGGAAACTACCGGCGGGTGAACAAGTTAGTTTAGGAATGATGGTAGCCGGGGTATCGGGTAATCTGATTGACCGAATTCGCGTCGGAGGGGTGATTGATTTTATAGACTTTCATGTCTGGCCAGTTTTTAACCTGGCTGATAGTCTGATTGTTACCGGAGTTTTCCTTTATGGGATTCTGATGATAAGGAGTCGGAATGGCACCTGTCTTTATCAAAATTGGTAATTTTGTTATCTACTGGTACGGGGTTATGGCGGCGATCGGGGTGCTGGTAGCCAGTCTTTTGTTCCAGCGGCTGGCTCTAAAAGCTGGATGCCAGCAGAAGGCAATCTCAGATATTCTGGTCTGGGTGGTAATCTCTGGTTTGGTCGGAGCGAGGTTGGTTCATGTGTTTACGCATTTTCTTTATTACTCAAGGCATCCCCTGGAAATTTTTCAGTTACGCAATGGGGGACTGGCTATTCAAGGAGGGATCATCGGTGGCCTGATTTTTCTTTGGATCTATTCTTTGGCCCATCGTCTCTCTTTTTTTCGTATCGGGGACCTGGTGGCTCAGGTTGCTCCCTTAGGGCAGGCAATCGGCCGGCTGGGGTGTTTTTTGCATGGCTGTTGCTACGGGAAACCAACTAACTCGGTGATCGGAGTTTATTTCCCTGCTCTGGAGGGGAAGGTTCATCCTACCGAGCTTTATTATCTGGTGGCTAATCTGGCTGTTTTTTTCAGTCTGAGGTTTCTATCCAGCAGGCAGGGGCGACCCGGGGTCATCTTCTGTCTTTATCTGATGGCCATGGGACTAATTCGCTATAATCTTGATTTCTTACGGGGTGATCTAACGGTTGGCCGATTGGGCCTTTACCCAACCCAGACATTCGGCGTTGTTCTGTTCTTTATTGGGAGTTTTTGCCTTTTTCACCTGATGAACCAGCCAGCCCCTGAAGGAAAAATTGGGCTTGATTCTCCGGAAAAAGACGAGGAGAAGAAAGAAGGAGGTGATCATGGCTAAACTCATTTTCAACTACCCCTTCATGATGAGGGAATACCAGCTGACCAAAGATAAGCTAACTGTTGGCCGACTGAAAGAACATGACATCATTATTCCAGATTACCAGGCTTTTCGCTCTCTTCAGGTGGAGATGCAACGGCAGTTATTAAAGATTCTAACCAAGGTTTCTCGGACGCATGCCCGGCTGGAGAAGATCAACGGAGTTTATCACGTTGTGGACACCGGCACTCGGGGCGCTGGGAGCAGTTATGGCACTTATGTTAACGAATTGAGGTTAGAAACTGGAAAACCATATCCCTTAAGAAGTGGAGACAAAATCCGCTTTGGACCAGTTGAGTGTATCTTTTCTGAAGGGGGCAAAGATGAAAGTTAAAGTGGCTTTGATTGGGGCTGGAACCATGGCGAATACTGTCCATTACCCGTGTCTGAAAGAATTCCCGGAGGTGGAACTAGTGGGTTTGTGCGACCTAGTTGAGGAAAAATTGAAGGCCACAGCCAAGAAATTTAGCATTCCCCGTACCTATACTGATTATCGGAAGATGCTTCAGGAGACAGAACCAGAGGCGGTGTATATTCTGATGCCCCCTTACCACCTGTTTGACCTAGTGATTGATTGTCTGGAAAGAGGGCTGCATGTTTTCATGGAGAAGCCGCCGGGAGTAACCAGAGAACAGACCAGACAGATGGCGCTTTTAGCAGAAAGGAAAGGGTGTCTCACGATGACCGGTTTCCAGCGCCGTTTCGCTCCTTTAGTGAGGCTAGCTAAAGAAAGAATTGCTCAAAAAGGGCCAATTCTCCAGTGCCAGGCAAACTTTTTCAAGCAAACGTTGGGGGCTGGGCCTTATTATCGGGGCGCTATTGATATTCTTACCTGTGATGCCATTCACGCCGTAGATATCTTGCGTTTCTTGGGTGGGGAAGTGAAAAAAGTAGCCAGTTGCGTGCGGTCTCTTTATGCCGACTATGATAATAGTTTTAATGCGCTCATGATTTTTGAGAGCGGCAGCGTTGGTTTTCTCTCCACCAACTGGGTTTCAGGTAAGAGGATTTTCTCAGTGGAAATGCACGGACCAGGGATTGTGGCTTTTGTTGACCCGGAAAAACAAGCGATCATTTACCAAGATAATCACGAACAGGGAACAGTGGTGAGCGCCCAGGAAGCCGCAGGTAGCAGCGAGATTTATAAGGTTGGTGGATTTTTTGCTGAGAACCGCCATTTCATAGACTGCCTTTTAAAGAAACAGTTGCCGGAAACACATTTAGGCGATGCGGTCAAAACTATGGAGTTGGTGGAGGCCATCTATCGGCATTCTCTGTAAAACACCTTCCTGTTTTTCTTTACTGAAACTTTTCTGTTCCCGGTCTATCTAAATTTTATACACCTAATCCCCGTCGGGAAAGGAGGAAGAACAAATATGAACTGGGAAAAACTGACAGTGAAAGCGCAGGAGGCTCTGGTAGCAGCTCAGGGTTTAGCCCAGGAGCGGAACCACCAGACGGTGGAAAGTCTCCACCTGCTTCTTGCGCTCCTCCGGCAAGATGAATTAACTGGCGAGCTGTTGAAACAAGCCCAGGTTAAACCGGAGTATCTGGCGGGAGAAGTAGAAAAGGAACTGGAAAAATTACCCCGGGTGAGTGGAACCGGTCAGATGTATCTTGGGGGAAGTCTTCAGCAGGTCCTGACCGCGGCTGAGCAAGAAGCCAGGCAGTTGGGAGATGAGTTTGTTAGCGTGGAGCACTTGCTGGTAGCTTTGAGCCGAGTCCCTTCATCCGCCCGGGAGATTCTAGAACGCCACGAGTTTTTCTCTGAGCGTCTTTTGAAATTGATCCAGCAGAACCGTGGGGGAGAAAAGGTAACTGACCGGGAGGCCGAAACGAAGTACCGGGTTTTGGAGAAATACACCCGCGATTTCACTGACCTGGCCGCCAAGGGAAAACTGGATCCGGTGATCGGCCGAGATGAAGAAATCCGCCGGGTGATTCAGGTTCTTTCCCGTCGGACTAAAAATAACCCGGTGCTCATTGGCGAAGCCGGGGTGGGCAAGACAGCCATTGTGGAAGGTTTAGCTCGCCGGGTTGTTTCAGGAGACGTGCCGGAAACGTTGAAGAATAAAAGGATTTTGGGTTTGGATCTGGGTGCGTTGGTAGCGGGAACAAAGTATCGGGGAGAATTTGAAGACCGATTAAAAGCCCTGTTGCGAGAGATTGAAAAGCAGGAAGGCCAAATTATTCTTTTTATTGACGAACTCCACACTTTGGTGGGAGCCGGAGGGGCCGAAGGCGCAGTGGATGCTTCAAATATGCTCAAACCAGCATTAGCCAGAGGTACCCTAAGATGTATAGGGGCTACCACGTTAGATGAATACCGGAAATATGTGGAAAAGGACCGGGCCTTAGAAAGACGTTTCCAGCCAATTCTGGTGAAGGAACCGAGCGTGGAGGATACTATTTCTATCCTCCGAGGATTGAAGGAGAGATACGAGGTCCATCACGGGGTCAAGATTACTGATAGTGCCCTGGTGGCGGCCGCGGTACTATCTCACAGGTACATTACCGGGCGCTTTCTCCCAGACAAAGCCATTGATTTAGTGGATGAAGCCGCCAGTAAAATCAGGATGGAAAATGATAGTTTGCCGGTAGAATTAGATGAAGTGGAACGGCGAATTAGACAGCTGGAGATCGAGCGCCAGGGATTGAAAAAGGAAACAGGAGAGGAAGCCAGAGAGAAAGTAGGCCGGCTAGAAAAGGAACTGGAATCTTTGAAGAAGGAAGCGGAACAACTTCGCCAACGCTGGCTGGCGGAAAAAGGAGTGGTGGAAAGAGTCAGACGGATAAAGGAGCAAATAGAAACAGTTCGTACTTTGATGGAAAAAGCAGAAAGAGAAGGAGCGTTGGACAAGGCGGCAGAGTACAAATATGGGAAATTGACTGAGCTAAACCGCCAACTGGAAGAGGGTACCAAGAAACTTAAAGAACTCCAGAAAAAAGGAGGATTGCTAAAAGACGAAGTCACTGAGGAAGACATTGCGGAGATAGTTTCCAAATGGACAGGCATTCCGGTTGCCAGAATGCTGGAAGGAGAGATTGAAAAACTGCTCCGAATGGAAGAAAGGCTGGCTCGGCGCGTAGTTAGCCAGGAGGAGGCCATTGTCGCGGTAGCTAACTGCATTCGTCGGAGCCGTTCTGGTCTGTCTGACCCGAACCGGCCTATCGGTTCTTTCATTTTTCTTGGTCCTACTGGCGTGGGAAAGACTGAATTGGCTAAAGCCCTGGCAGAATTCCTGTTTGATGATGAGAATGCTTTGGTGAGAATTGACATGAGTGAATATATGGAGAAATTTTCTGTCTCTCGGTTGATCGGTGCCCCCCCAGGTTATGTTGGGTACGAGGAAGGGGGACAGCTAACGGAAAGGGTCCGGCGTCGGCCTTACAGCGTGATTCTCCTTGACGAGATAGAAAAAGCCCATCAAGATGTTTTCAATCTCCTGTTGCAACTATTGGATGATGGTCGGTTAACCGATGGCCAAGGTAGAACAGTAGATTTCCGGAACACAGTAGTGATTATGACCTCCAATATTGGTAGCCAGTATCTCACCATGTTTAAGAACGAGGAGGAGATGAAAAATAAGGTTATGGAGATTCTGAGAAGTAAGTTTAGACCAGAGTTTCTTAACCGAGTGGACGAAATCATCATCTTTCATAAACTAAAACCTGAGGACCTGGTAAAAATTGTGGAGATTCAGTTGGAACATTTGAAAGCCAGACTGGCAGAAAAGAAGATTGCCTTGGAAGTGGCTGAGTCGGCGAAAAAGTACCTGGCGGCAAAGGGGTATGATGAGCATTATGGTGCT
>JAMWDF010000184.1 GCA_023818865.1 Candidatus Omnitrophota bacterium | reverse complement strand
TTACCATTAGTATCAACCAGCCCAACAATCGGAATCCCCGCTTTTCTAGCTTCCTGAACAGCATTTATTTCCCGTCTAATATCTACCACGACCAGGGCAGCCGGGTAATTAGTCATTTCGCGGATGCCCCCGAATTTTCTAACAAGGTCCCTTTTTTCCTTCATGATTAGACTTGCTTCCTTCTTCGTATAATATCCCAGGCGGCCTGAGTTTTCAAGACTCTCAATTTCTTCTAGCCTTTGGATTCGCTGCCGAACAACGTCAAAATTGGTAAGAGTTCCACCGATCCAGCGATAGTTGACATAAGGCATTTTACATTTTTCCGCTATTTCCCGAACCGCGGCTTGGGCTTGCTTTTTTGTCCCAACAAAAAGAATTTTCTTTCCTTCGGCGGCCAGGTTCCTAAGGAATGAGGCTGCCTCCTTAATCTTATCCATAGTCCGTTCAATATCAATAATGTAAATACCCTGACGCCGACCATAAAGGTAAGGTTTTATCCTCGGGTCAAATTGCCGCGATGGATGTCCGAAGTAAACACCGCTCTCAAGCAACTCCTTCAAGGTGATTTCCATAATGTACGTTCCTTTCCAGTCAACAAAATTTTAACCTACTTACTCTTGAGACGTCAAGCCACCTGTTTCTTGCCTACCTGTTTCTTGCCTACTTAAACAAGTATAACCTTTAGAAAAGTTGCCGTCAAAATCCTGGTAAAATCCACCTTTTCACTCCTAGCCAAAGGAAAAGCAGTGAAAGTAAAATCCAGTTGATGTGTTCGCGGTTATGCCAAACATTTGTCCAATGAAAATCTTGCCAGGAACTGACCCGAATTATCGGGAGAAAACAAGGAGTTGTTTGCTGATAGCGGAGATAGGCCTCTCCAAACTTCTGACAGAGTCCTTTTTCCTCAACCAGAATAGCGGAAACATAAAATAAAAGGAAAAGCAACGCACCAAAGATGACCAAGAAGAGATTCCCGGCCGCCAGGATAATGCCCAGAGTAATGAAGAAACTGCCTAAGTAGAGTGGATGGCGGCACCAGCTGTACGGTCCGGTGCAGGCAACAGTTTCGTTTTTCTTGATGATGCCAGCAGCAGCAGTACGCAGACCTTCTCCCAGGCAAACAAAAAATAGGCCGGCAAGAAGTGAGTAGGGTGTGGCTTGACCCAGGATGGCCGCCAAAACAATGAATAATCTCCCAGCAAGAGCCCGGTACCTGGCGAGCTTTAAAGGGAAACTATCTCTATTTTTCCCCATACTAGCATCTTCTTCCCTGCAATAATAACTACTCCCTCAACAAAGGGAAAATGCTTCAATTCAGATTCTATCCATTCCCAGTTTTCGCTGGGTGTAACCAGGTTACCGATGGCGGTGGCGGCTGCGTCCGCCAAGGCAGCTGAACCACACACCACTGTGACCGCATCCGCTTTTCCAAAACTGTACGAGTGTCCGACAGTGCCGCTGGAAGTAGCAATTCCCAACCCAGTGCTTGCAACCGGAATTCTGATACCTATCTTGAGGGAAAGAGGCGATTGCCCAGCATAAATTGCTATTACAGCAGGTCGGTCGCACTGAAGGTAGATATCACCACCATTTTCTACAATAATCCGAGGTGACTGCAGTGCTAACAAGCGGCCTACCATTTGAGCTAGAGCGCCAGCCACTGCTGCCATGGGACCAGTATTAGTTAGCCAGGCTGCTTCCGCCATCATTTTTACCACCTGGGGAGAGTTATCTTCCACTGGCACTGGAGAGAATGAGTAGTAAAAATCCGGATGGTTAGTGATATAGTCAGTTAAATATTTCCGTTGTTGTTTAAGCGCAACGGTAGCCTCTTGGCTGAGGTCTTTTTCCGCCAGAATAAGTAAGTCACTTTCCAGTTCATTTATCCGAAATGAAACCAGGTCAGCAGGATGAATAATAGTACGATAAAAGGGGTTTTGACTTTTCATCGGATAAGAAAAGGGGCAAAAATATTTTTCGTCTTCCGGGACACTCTAATTTTTTGTTCGCCGGTATTAAGAACCACTGTTGGTTGCTGCCCAGGGCTATAGGCAGCAATTAGCTCCAGGGCCAGGTCGGTCAATTTTCCTTGGACGATGGCAGTGAAGTCTGGGTACTCTTCAATACTTACCAGCAGGTCTCTTGGTTGTCTCAACTCTCTTAAGCGGGCAGATTCCTCTTCTTCACGAGGAATAATTACCTTGGTGCTTTCTCCAATCCGAAAATGGCGACCGACTTGGAGTAACCAGCAGTCATGGAGGCTAAAGTCTGGAGCAGCCTTCATCAGATCGGCTAACCTTTGACAGAAACTGGGAACAGTGAGAAGACAGCCCCCGCCTGGGTTTCCGAAGTCAGTGAGATTCTTTTCCTGGGCAATCGCTAACTGGACTTTTCTTTGTTTGCCCTGAATAGCCAAAAACCGTTTTCGGTCGACTAATCCGTTTTCTTCTGGTCTGGTTAAAGGAAGTAACAGCCCAGATAGGGGCCGGAGTACCAACCCTTCCAGACCAGCCTGTCGCTCAATCACTTGTAAAATGCTCGGGTTTTGAGAAAAAGGCCTCTGGCCAAGAACTTCTCCGGTAAACACGAAATCAGCATTTTCCAGAGCCATTATTTTCTTGGCTTCCCTGAGCATATAAATGTGGCAGTCGACGCAGGGGTTTAAATTTTGTCCATATCCAAAAACCGGCTTCTTAACAATTTCCAGGTACTCTGGACCGGCGGAGATAAAATTCATCTTTATGTTCAATTGCTGGCTCATTTGTTTAAGGCGGTCGACCGTATCCTGGCCAAAATGGGGAACAAATGGAGTGATTAGATGGACTCCTATCACCTGGTAATTTTGTTCCCGGATTAATCTTGTCGCCAAAAGGCTGTCAAGTCCGCCTGAAATCAGTCCGATGGCTTTTTTCACTGTCTTATTTCCACGAAGCCGGTTTAATCTACCTCATTTTTCTTTTAATGTCAACGGTTATTTAAAGAATGGTATAATTTGTCAATGCGACCAAAGGTACTAATTGTTACTGGCCCAACGGGTGGACATTTTTTCCCTGGCCTTTCGCTGGCGGAGCAGATTCAACGAGCCAAATGGAATGTACTGATGCTTATTCCAGCCAGAGAGGCTTTGATAAAATGGGTAGAAAAGAAAAACGTGAGTTTTTACACCTTACCTGCAACTTATTCTTCTGACCGCAATCTTCTAGTGTTTTGGTTTCACCAGGTGAAAATTTTCCTCTGGAGCTGGCGAGTTCTTAAAACTGAACGGCCTCATTTAATCGTGGCCACCGGAAGCTATCTGTGCGTACCTGTAGTTATTGCTGGCTGGCTGTTTGGTTGTAAGATTCTACTTCATGAGCAAAACGTAATTGCAGGTAAAACCACCCGGGTCTTATCTCTGCTGGCAGACAGGGTTGCGGTAACCTTTCCAGAAACAAAAGGATTGCCTTTGAGACGTTTGGTAGTTAGTGGCTTTCCTCTGGTAAGTGATTTCCTGGTTAAGAGAGAAAGAAGTCAAGTCCTTTCTTCTCTTGGGTTATCCCCAGGAAAAACAACTCTTTTAGTTGTGGGAGGAAGCCAGGCCGCAAGAGCTTTAAATGAGCTGTTGGTGGTTAACGCCCCTCTTTGCTTAAAGGAAGACCTTCAGTGCTTACATCTAGCTGGAAGTGAAGCAGAGCGGGTTCAGGAGGCTTACAATCAGGCAGGTGTGCCAGCGATTGTTTTCAGGTTTTGTTATGACATGGCTTCAGTTTACAGCGCCAGTGACCTGGCGGTAGCCCGGGCCGGAGCCGGCACACTGGTTGAACTAGTGAGTTGGCGTCTCCCAGCGCTATTGGTTCCCTATCCTTACGCCGGGGGGCACCAAGAGAAAAATGCAGAATGGTTATTCCAGAAACAAGCCTGTTTGATAATGAAACAGTCAAATCAAAATCAGATGAACAAAGAATTCCCGGACATGCTTAAAAGTCTCCTGGCTCAACGTGAGGTTATTCGTTCCCGACTGGCCAGGATAAAATTGGCTGATACAGAAGGTCGCTTATTGCAGCTGGCTGGGAGGTTACTGGCTGCCCGGAACTAACGCGGTGAAGAAAACGATGGAAAGGAAGATGGAAAGGAAAGATAAAGATATGATAAAGCGAGCCCAAAAAGTTCACCTAATTGGTGCTGGCGGCAGTGGATTGAGTGGTTTGGCTATGATGTTAGTCAATCAGGGAAAGTTGGTTACTGGCTCAGACCTAGAGGAGACTCCGAGTTTGGCAAAATTAAAAAACCAGGGAGTAAAGGTTTACATAGGACACAGAGCTGACCAGGTTGAGCTTGGCATAGATTTGGTGATTTATTCCCAGGCGGTGCGCCCGGATAATGAAGAGTATAAACAGGCTGTTGAATTCGGGATACCACTAATTTCCTACCCTGAGGCTCTTGGGCTTCTCATGCAAGAAAAAAAGGGGATTGCTATTGCCGGGACTCACGGAAAAACTACCACTGCGGCTTTGATTGTCTCAGTGTTGAGACAGGCAGGACTATCCCCTTCTTTTGTTATCGGCGGAGAAATCCGTGGAGTAGGCAATTCCGAAGTAGGAAGGAGTGATTATCTAATTGTGGAAGCATGTGAGTATAAGCGTTCTTTTCTTTTTTATCACCCCTGGTTGGGCGTAATTACGAATATTGAGGAAGACCACCTTGATTACTATCAGA
>JAMWDF010000183.1 GCA_023818865.1 Candidatus Omnitrophota bacterium | reverse complement strand
AAGGACCCGTAATGCTACTTAAAGCATTGGCGATACTCGGTAGTTTGACAAAATCAGTGACCCCCTCTGGGAAGGAAACGGCAGGTTGATTAGCGGTATCATAAAAAACAGAAGTATGCCAGTAACCCACCAGATTCCAGCCAGCGTTTAAAGTCAAGGTAGCTGAACAAGTTACCGGCAGGCCTTCCAACTCAAGGGTGGCTGGCTCACTCATTTTAATCCAGTATCCGTAGCCAGGAGCCAGGTAATGAAGGGTGTTGAAAACCGGATTAACCGACGGGTCATAGGTCGTCGCCCCACCAGCATCAAAACCCCGAACCATCACATATTTTCCGGCGATTGAAGTCAGCACTTCAGAGATACTGTTGACTTTCACATAAGTGATGTCAGGTAGCATAGCGACCGCAGGTGGCGAAGCAGAATCATAATAACAGGTACCCAGGGGGAAACTGATTAGATTCCAGCCTGTATTTAAATTCATTCGCCAACGGTTAACTCCGTTAAGGTTAACATTTATGTTGGTATCACTCTGCCATATCGGAGACCCAGGACCGAGAGTGGCAGCCATATAAATTCTGTCCTCCGCCGCCGACCAGATCTTGAAGGTAATGGTATCATTATTGACTGCGCCTTCATCCACCCCGGGGGTAGTTGCGTCATCTCCATAAACCGCCATAAACCCATAGAATCCAGCGTTGGTCACCTTCCAACTGCCGCAGACCACGCCCTGAGGGTCAAAGGCAGCAATCATATCACCTGGCTGGACATCTACATTGTTGATCGTGGCGGTTCCGTAGAAGTTAGCCCAGGTGTTAGTGGGAGTGATAAGACCAAAGGGGAATAAATACCTACCTATAGTCACGCTGCTGGGGTTCATTCCTTCTTTAAAGGCTCTTGCCTTAAGAGTGATTTCCGAATTCACCGGAATAGGTGTGCTATAAATTGGCGAGCCTTCATTGGGTTCAGAACCATCAGTGGTGTAGCGAATCGTAGCGTCAGAAGTGGCGCAAGAAATAGTGACATTTTGAGGGCTGCTGTAGGCCCCAGCTAAGGGACTGAAACTTGGAGCAGCGACTGTCTCCAGAATAGTATACATAGCGGTAGCAATTTGACTGGGATTCAATCCTTCTTTAAAAGCCCTGGCTTTGATGGTAGTACTAACGCTCACGATAATGGCTTGGGTGTAAAGTGGAGAAGATTCTGTCGGGTCTGAGCCGTCAGTGGTGTAACGAATGGAGGCTCCTTCAGTGGTGCAGGAAATGCTCACTGACTGGCTGGTGGTATAGGTGCCGGCAGGTGGGGTAAACTGGGGAGTGGCTACTGTAGAATTGTCAACAATCACTGTATCTCCGCCAACTGACAGGGTACCAAAGTCATCCACAAAGGTCCCGAAGAATATTTTGTTACCAGCTGCCTCCGGAGGAACACTGACGGTGTAAGTAATAAAATAAGGCGCCTGCAACGGGTTGCTACTGTAGTTAAGCCACTTATACATATTGTCTTCGGCAATGTAGGTGGAATAAGCAGGCGTGGAAGAGACAATAGTCCAGCCTTCAGGTAAATATTCCCGGACAATAATGCTGTACACTTGGTCAGGAATTACAGTCAGGGTAACCTGGAAGGTAGTCCCAGCCACATACCCCTCTGGAAGGTCTCTGGTAACACTGCTGGCTGAGAAAACAAACTTGGACAAGGAAATTAACGATATCGCAACTACCAGGAAGCTTCTTTTAGCCATAAGTACCCCTTTTTAAGTGCCCCTTTTGTAGTAAAATAGCTTAACAAAATTCTCAGAATTTGTCAAGACCCTAACCCTTAGACCAGGACACCTCCTTCTTAGAATAGTCAACAACCAAGCAAAGGAAAACAGAAAGGGAAAAAGCCCTGCTCCGATCAAGGTAACCAGCCAGACCAAAGGATAAAGCAAACCACGAACCACCAGCCTCAACCATACTTTTTCTCTCAGGTAGGCAGCCACGGCTGGGCTGTGTCGGTAATACCAAGCAACAAAAGCCTTTCCCATCTGACATTTTAGAAGAACCTTGTCCCTGAACAAACTTAGAATTTCAACCTCCCTGGCGAGCGGAGAACCAAAAGCCGCAGTAGCAATGAAACACGGTCCCCCATCACTGCTTTTCCTGACCAGCGGCCCAGCCGGGTCAACAATAACACCGTTAGCCACTCCATCCGCATCCCCGCTGCCTCCATCAGTTAAACTGACAATGACCAGGTTACCTTTGATTTCTACGCCAGGGAATTCTTTCCAGCGCTCTGGCTCTGGCCTGGTCTCATCGTACTTATACCAGCGAGCGCCGGCTGGGAGGACTTCCGGAAAGAGAAACCTGAGTCTTACCGCGCTGCCTACCGGTACTTCTTCCAGCCTAGTGAGAAATATTCCATAAGGTGCGTTCCAACCGGAAGGTGCACCCGCGTCTACTCCGGAAAAATAAGTTACTGAATAACCATCTGGGGATTCTACCAAAACAGCCTGACCATTGAAATCTGTAATTTTTGTGTCCGGTGGTAAGGGTAGTTCAGGACTGTAACCATAAAACTGAAAATCGTCAGCATCTGGTTCCTGCTCATCAGGAATACCATTGCCATCTGAGTCTCTTGTTTGGTTCTGATTGACTGTCGTAATCCGAGTTTCTGCAACTTCAGAAGTTCGGCCAAGGCTATCAGTAGCCTGTCCTTTCACCACATAGTCGGTAGCCGGCTGTAAGATTAGCGATGGCAACCAACAGGAGGTTAAATCGCCGGAATTTACCGTGGCAGCAAAAACAGTTTTCTGGTCAGTAGTCTTGATTACCTGCCATTCACTTGAAGCCAAAGCGGTGTTGGACGGACTTACATAATCAGCAGCTACCCGAAAGGCAATGTCTACAGGAACGGCACCAAGACTCAACGCTTGTCCGTCTGGGGTGAAGAAGCGGAGATTATGAAAGACTGGTTGTCCATCAGAAGTAAACCGGTCACCAGAAATAGAATTTTCATATTGGAATCCAGAAGCGTCAATCCAGCGAACTGTACCCTGAAATTCCTTAGCGCCAGTGGCCGCCTGCGGAATCTGGACAACGTAAGTAATGTCCATTGAAGTGTCGCTGATAATCTCATGAAACTCCCATTTAATCTCTCCCGTTTCTGAGATGAATCGGCTATGCGCCGGATTTGAAGAAAAAAGATTCCAGCCAACAGGCACAAACTCAGTAACAATCACCCCGCTGGGCAAATTGGCTTCATCTACCTCCAGGTTTAGTTGGACTTGAAGAGTTCCTCCTGGCTCGTAGGCAATAGGTAAGGCTCGCCTGGCAGTGATACTCTGACCGAAGCAAAAGGCGGAAAAAAGACAAACAAAGGCTAAACAAACCGGTAGGCATTTGTTCATAATCCCCCCTTCTTGTCAAGGACGGTCCTTGACAGAACCAACCGCAAAAAAATATCCCTCAGCGGTGCCAATATAAATAACTCCGTCTTTCCCCAGTACCGGAGAAGATTGGCCGCAACTGGAGCCAAGATGAAATTTCCACCGCAGATTTCCCTGGCGGTCCAAGGAGTAAAGATACCCATCATTACAACCGAAGTAAATGTTATTCTCCTGGTCAATCGCGGGTGATGATTCTACGATGCCTCCAGCCCGATAAAGCCATTTCGTTCTGCCAGCCCCATCCAGCGCAACCAGAAAATTACCCATGCCTAAATAAACCCGCCCATTAAAGTCTATCGCCGGGGAAGAAACAATCGACCCTGACAACCCAATTTTCCAGCGTTGCTTGCCAAGGCTACTGATTGCGTAAACAAAGCCAGCCTTGGTGCCGAAATAAACCACGCCGTCAGGACCAACGGCTGGCGACGAGGTAATAGGCGAATCACAGTTTAGCCGAAAAAGAAGCTTACCCTCCGGACTGATAGCATAAAAACTCCCGTCAGTTGAGCCGGTGTAAATCTCACCGTTAAAACCAAGAGCCGGAGAAGAGCGAATAGCTCCATCTGTCTGGAATTTCCATTTGATTAGGCCATCAACCTTGATAGCATAAAGACAGCCATCACCTGAGCCAACGTAGATAGTCCCGCTACTGTCCTGAACTGGAGAAGAAAAGTTGCTTTTTGTAGTTTTCACTTCCCATTTTTTGTTCTTTTCTGCACCTATAGCCAGGAAAGAACCTTTATCGGGAGTGAGGCTTGTGACGACATAGACCGTACCATCCTTGTCCACCAACGGAGAGGCATGAACCGTTCCGCCCAGCGGCAAGCTCCATTTCTCCTTCCCCTCAGCTTCAAGAACATAAAGTCTGGCTTTCTCTGAGACAAAATAAATCCGGTTTTCTTGGTCAATTGCGGCTGAAGAGAAAATGGCACTGTCAGCCTTGAATTGCCATTTTAAAGTTGGTTGGGTCGGGCCGACAAATTTGCTCTGTCCAGTATGCCGAGGGTCTTTTCTAAACATTGGCCAGACTTCCTCGGCCCTTAGGTTACAGAAAAAAAGTGGAAGCAGAGCGACGACAAGACTAAGTCTTTTTTTCATAACCGAGCTTTATTTCACTCATAACCAGCGGATTATGTTAAAATATACGACACGCAGCTTTTTAAGTCAAGAGTGAATGATGAACCAGCCCGAGGGAGAAAAGCGTCAGAAGATTCTAGTAGTTATCCCGGCTTTAAACGAGGCTTTAACCATTTCTAAGGTAATTGCCGGTGTGA
>JAMWDF010000012.1 GCA_023818865.1 Candidatus Omnitrophota bacterium | reverse complement strand
AATATCATCGTAGAGAATTTCCAGGGCAATACTGTCAGATTGTCTCAAGATACGCGGGACACAGTAGGCTGGTGGTTTTACTGGTTTTTTCGCATCAGGGGAGCGGCTGGCCGCACTCTTCACTTCCAATTTGCCAACCGTCCGGTCATCAGCAGCCGTGGTCCGGCTTATAGTTATGACGGCCTTAATTGGACCTGGCTCAACCGGGATGAAAAAGAAGGCACCGCCTTCACCTTTTCCTTTCCTAAGATAGCCCAGCAGGTGTTCTTTAGTATGGGTATGCCTTACCTGGAGAAAAACTTTTATTTGTTTTTGGATAAATACCCAGAATCGCCTATACTCCGGCTGGACACCCTGTGTCTTTCACGCCACGGCAGAAAGGTAGAACGCCTCCACGCTGGCTGCCTTCACCGCCAGCCAAGACTGAAGGTGCTGGTCGTAGCCAGACACCATGCGTGCGAAATGATGGCTAACTATGTAATGGAAGGAATGGTTGAGTTTTTACTTTCTCCAAACAAGGCGGCTGATTGGCTCAGGGAAAATGTAGAGTTTATGTTTATTCCTTTTATGGACAAAGATGGTGTAGAGGAAGGCGACCCAGGCAAGAACCGCTGGCCTCATGACCATAACCGTGATTACAGCGGAAAAAGCATTTATCCAGAGGTGAAAGCTACCAGGAAGTTAATCCCCAAATGGAGCCAAGGAAAACTCAAAGTGGCCCTGGATCTCCACTGCCCGATGCTGCGCGGGAGCAAAGATGAGAAAATCTTTCAGGTTGGTTCTCGCTATCCCCGTATTTGGAAACAACAACAAAAATTCGGGCTTATTCTTGAAAAGCACTGTACCCGGAGCCTCCCTTATTCTCCAGAGGCTGACATCCCTTTCGGGGTGGGCTGGAATAACCCCAAGAATTTTAGCCAAGGTCAGTCTTTCGCCTCCTGGGCTGGTCGGATACCCGGAATTAAATTGGCTGGCGGCATAGAAATAGCTTACGCTACGGCTGATGGCCACCAGGTCAACCAGAAAACTGCTAGAAAGTTTGGGCAAAGACTCGCCTCGGCACTTGCCGAGTATCTCTCAGGTAAAAAATTTCACAACCATTGAAAAAAATGCTAAAAAAACTTTGGAGAAAAAACTGGTTGATGAAGCTCACAAATAAGGAGGACCAATGGAAAGGCAGAAGGGGTTTACGCTGATTGAGCTTTTGGTAGTGGTGGCGATTATCGCCATCATGGCTGCGCTGCTCCTTCCAGCTTTATCCCAGGCCAGAGAAAAAGCCAGAACAGCCAGATGCCTGAGTAATTTGAAACAGATCGGTTTAGCAGTGTTGATGTATGTGCAGGATAACGATGACCGCTTCCCCACCTCCTGCAACCAGACCATCTATGGGAATCTTTGGTGGATGACCCTTCTGCAACCATACATTTATAAGAAAAGCAGTTATTACCAGCGGTATGATGTTTACCGCTGCCCTACCCACAGTATTTACCGAAGCGCTTTAACTGGGAGTTATGTGTCCAGTTATGACATCAATTCCCTTGTCTGCCCCTGGATAAGATCTGACGGAACCGTTTCCAATGCGACTAAATGCGCTTTTAAGCTCTCCCGAGTGCGTAAACCATCTCTAACCCTGTTGTTGATTGATTCCAAAGGCGGCTATGGCGAAATCAGCTATGCCCAGCGGACCGATCCGACCTTCCAATACTGTCTAGTAGATTACCGACACCTCAATAGCGCCAATGTTCTTTTTGTTGACGGTCATGCGGAAACCCGAGGCAGTCCGATTAAAGGGAATATGCCTAACATTATCATTGAACCGCTAACTGGAAACTGATAAGCTATTTGCGGTAGGGGGAAAATGAACCCAAAAGATAGCAAGAGCGCGCCGCTTTTGGTGGGAACAGCAGAAGTGGATATCACCCCTCCAGTTGGTACTTCCTTGGCTGGTTCTCTTAAACCGCGGCCCTCTATCGGCATTGAAGATCCGCTTTATGTTAAAGCTATTGTCCTGGAATCAGCCGGAAGAAAATTGGCTTATGTGATTTTTGACCTGGTTGCTCTCTCTCGGGAAGAAGGAGACAAAGGCGTGGCTCTGGCTTCCAGTCTTACTGGAATTGCGCCGGAAAACATTGTCTGGGCAGCCAGTCACACCCATACCGGTCCCTATACTTTGAAACTTTTCTGCCAGGATACCAAGGTTGTGAACGAGGCTTACCTGACCAGTTTGCCAGAAAAGATGGCCCGAGCCGTAGCCGCAGCAGATAAAGCGAAACTGCCAGTCAACTTATACCGGGCAAGAAGTTTCCATCCTGGTTTAGTCCACAACCGCCGGGTCACTTTGAAAAATGGTAGAGCAATTAATACCTGGAATCTCCCTCAGTCCCCCCCTGATATCCAGACAGTGGGCAGTTCCGGACCCACTGACCCAGAAATAGGCATTCTCGCTTTTGATGACCAGCGCGGGAAAATAGTGGCTGTGATGTTTCACTATACTTTGCATACCAATACCAATTTTGGTCCGAAGTTCAGTGGAGATTATCCGGCTGTGGTCGCCGCCAGACTGAAAGAGAGGTTTGGTTCCCAGGTAACCACCCTTTTTCTGCCTGGCGCCTGCGCAGATATTAATACTTCAGGACCGAGATATCGGGCCATAGGTGACGCTCTAGCTGAAAAAATAATTACAGCCCTGGAAGACCGGCACCCGCAAGCTGGTCCCATTGCTCTTTCTTCCATTAAACGAGAAATAGCTGTGCCCAGGCGCGATTTTAGCCAAGAACAGGAAGAAAGAATTATCAGGTCAGGCTGGCCAGCTGAATGCTGGCCAGTCTTCCGAGACGAACTGGAGAGGCTCCGTGAGGAAGGGAAAAAGGAAGACCTGACCGTTCTTCAAGCCTGGCGGATTGGTGAGGTCGGTTTCGCTTCTCTGCCTGGGGAACTCTTTGTGGAATGGGGATTGAAAATCAAGAAAGAAAGCCCTTTCCCTTGGACCTATCCAATAGAATTGGGTGGGGATTACCTCGGCTATCTGGTAACGGAAAAAGCCTGGCAGGAAGGTGGTTATGAATCCCTAATTGCCAGAAGCGCCCGACCGTCAGTGGAAGGGGTAAGATTGATGGTGGATAAAGCCTTAGAAATGCTTGGACAATTATACCAGGAGAAAGCATGAAAAAGTGGAAAGTAGGCATTGTGGGACTGTCACGCGGCCGAGGGTTTCTTAATGTTTTTTCCGCACATCCAGAGGTAGAAGTTACTGCCCTTTGCGATATAGACGCCAACAAACTAACCGAGGTAGGTGATGCTTTCCAGCTGGCTGATCCAGCCAGATTCACCCGGTTTGATGATTTTCTCAATGCCGATACAGATATCGTATTGGTCGCCACCCCCATTCCCTGTCATGCCGAACAATCCATTAAATCTCTGGAAGCTGGTAAACATGTCCTTTGTGAACAGACTGTGGCTTATACCATTGAAGAATGTCAGCAAGTGGTAGAAGCAGTGAGAAGAACCAGGAAGAAGTATATGATGGCCGAAAACTACTGCTATTTTCATTACATCCGGCAATGGAAGAAAGTAGTTGAATCAGGGAAAATTGGTCAGATTTATTATGCTGAAGGGGAATACATTCACAATATTTTGCCTCTTCTGGTTGAGGAAAAAACTGGGCAGTTTTACTGGCGGCACGAGAGACCACCCATTTGGTACTGCGCTCATACCCTTGGCCCGCTGTTAATGCTGATGAACGACCGAATTGTAAGAGGATGCGGAGTCACCAGTGGCTTTAAGAGCTTCCCTCAATATAAAGACCATCCTGGTTTCCTGGACTTTGAACTTGGTTTGTTTCAAACTGAGAAGGGCTCTTTTGTTAGAATTCATCGTAGTCAGGTACCAGCCAGTCCCCACTTTGTCTGGTATTCCCTTTACGGAACCATGGGCCACTTGGAAAACCGGCGGGTAAGAGGTGAAGGATTTATTTATCTTCGTGACCAATCCCCTCCTGAAGGCGAACCTTTTACCAGTGACACGGTTGACCCCAACGCTCCACCAGAAGCAAGAAAGGGCGGTCATGGAACCTCGGAGTATTATCTCATCAGGGACTTCCTGAACTCTCTTGAACATGATACTACTCCGCCCATTGATGTTATCCGGGCGACTGAATGGACCATCCCGGGAATTGTCGCCCACCAATCAGCCCTGGAAGGCGGTCGGTGGTTAGAAGTACCCCTTTTAGAATAGCAAGTCAGCAATGAGCAATAAAATCACAGTTGGTTTTGTTGGCTTTGGCGAGGTGAATACTCCCAGGCGGCTCATTGAGGAAAAATCTGCCGAAACAATAAAAGCGATTGAATCCCTGGGTCTGGCCGTTAGAAGTACTGCTTCGGTGTCTGATGACCCGAAAGGGAAGGAGTGTCGGCAGGCGGTAGCTGAACTTAAGAAATTAGATTTTGATCTTCTCATTGCCTGTGTGGTTGGGTGGATTCCTTCCTGGGCAGTAATCAGAACTATTGAGTTCTTTAAAGACACACCCATTCTTCTGCTTGGTACAACCGGGGAAAACCACAGCAACCGGCTGGTTACCACCGCAGCTCAAGCCGGAACCACGGCTCTAAGAAAAGTCCTTGAGGAGATGAAATTCCGCTTTAAGCACGTGGTCTGTCGGCTTGGCACTTCTTTTCCCGCCAGAGAAATCTTATCTTTTGCCCGGGCCGCCAGAGCCATCAGAAAACTTCGCGGTAGCCTCATCGGAGTGGCTGGGTACCGAGATATGCGGCTTTATGTTACCGGCTATGATCCGATTAGCCTGAAAGAGAAGTTTGGAGTGGAAGTAGAACACTTTGACCTTTTGGAGCTTTTTCAATTGATGGAGAAAATGCCGGAAAAAGAAGTAAAGCCCTGGCTGGAGTATCTGAAGAAAAACTGGATTTTCACCAGAAAGCCAAAAGTAAGAACTCTCCAGGAGACAATTCGACTTTACCTGGCGCTAAGAAGAAAGATAGAGGAAAGAAATTTTGCCGCGCTTTCGTACAGTGACGTAGATGGCCTGAAGAAACTGATCGGACTGTCTCCAGCTGGAGCGCTCACTCTGCTTCATGATACGGTAAAGGTGTGTTCTATTCCTGAAGACGACACGCCTGGCGCCCTAACCCAATTGATAACCTTTTATCTCACCGGGCAGGTAGCGGCTTACTTGGAGTTCTACGAATTTACGGAGAAAGGAACATTGATGGGGGTACCGGATTATGTTCCTAAAGAAATCGTAGATGGAAGAATAACAGTAATGCCCAGTTCTTTCGGCCAGTTTGGAGAAGGGTTAGTCAATGTTTCCAGATTGAAGACTGGTCGGGTAACTCTGGTCAGATTAGATAAATTAGGCTCAGAATATACCTGCCACCTGGTTACTGGCACGGGGAAAAGCCCGCGTCCTTGGGAAGAAGCTGGTTGGGCGCCACCCGCGCCCCAGTTGCCTGGTCTGGAGATTGATTTTGACTGCGACCCAGAAATTTTTCTCCAGAATGTTTTAGGTCAGCATTATATCATCGCCTATGGCGATTTCACTCAGGAATACAGGGATTTCTCTCATCTCTTAGCTATTAGGTTTGTGAAGGAGCAAAGTAGATAAACAGAACCTGCGGGAAGGTTAATAGCGAACTGGTTATGGATTTGCAAGGAGAATCAAATAGGCATTTCCTCCAAGCCTGAATAGAGTTGACCCGATTATGCCGGAAAAACTGCTCTCGCTTACTGAAGATGCAGCCAGGCAAGTTTTTGGCGATTCACTGGCGCGATTTGACTGTTGGGGGAAAAATCAACCGGCTCTGGGAAATTTGAAAACATTTTGAGAAAAATGTCAAACGTGGTATATTGGCCACAGAAAGGATTAATTGATGGGGAAGAAAGCACTCTATGGGTTACTCACTCTTCTCCTTGCTCGGTGTCTTCTGGCTCAAGTGAGGTTTGACCTCAATCTAAAAAAGATTCAGGAAGAAGCAAGTCAACTGGCTCCTTGCTCTCCCTGGAAAAACCAGCCTTTCCTCTGTTATCTAATTCCAGCCTTAAGCCCGATCAGACGCCTGCCCGATGCTCTGCCCTCTGATGGAATAATTGATAATAAACTATGGCTGGTTGGGGCAAAAGGGGAGTTTTTGACAGGTTCTTTCCTTCTTGCCCCCTGGAAGGAAGTAAGGCAGCTGGAAGTGAAAGCTTCTTCCTTAACCCGAAAAAATGAACCAGGAGAAAAGACCAACCAGATAATTCCGGCGCAAAATGTGGATATCAGAGTAGTCAAGGTCTGGTGGCAAACTGGAACTGGCTGGGGGAGTTACTTTGGCGACCCGACCAGAAGGCAATTAATTCCCGAGTTACTTCTTCATGACGAAAATCTGATTAAGGTGGATTTGGAAAAAAAGGAAAACTATCTCCGGGTGGATTACCCGAAGGCAAGCCAGTATGTCTGGATTAGTGCCCCCCCAGAGGTAGATGACGGCAAATTCAATCATCATCAGGAACCGGTCGAAGACAGCCCCCATCTCCTTTCGGTGAAACTTCAACCTGGAGAAAATAAGCAATTCTGGCTCACCATTAAAGTGCCTGAGAAAACAGTCTCGGGTATCTATGAAGGAAAAATTAACCTGGTCGCTGACAGCCTTCCAGCCGGAACAATAGCCATTCAATTGAAGGTCTTACCCTTCTGTCTGCCGGAACCAAGAACATATTATGATGTGAAGAAGCCTTTTTACTCTTTTATGTATAACCACTGCAGTCTTTTCACCCATTTGGCAGAAAACCACGGAAACCGCCCTCTGGCTGAGCAAAAACTTAGGTCAGAATTAAAAAACATGCGGGAACACAACCTTTTCCAGTATCTCCAAAGGAGTGTCCGGCTATTTAATACTCAGAACAAAGAAATTTTTGTCCGGAATCTGGAGCTGGTGAAGGAAGCCGGTTTTTCTCCGCCTCTTTTTGACGCCTTTGTCTCTTCAGGGAGTTTCTGGTTTCCTCCAGAACAAACAGAAATCTATCAGCAGTACCTGAAGGATGCCTCTGAGGCTCTGAGACTGATCAAGAAAATCTTAGGGCACCGGGAAGTCTATTTCTTTGGTTTTGATGAACCAGGGCGCAAAATTCTTTTGGCCGAAAGACAGGGATGGAAAGACCTGGAAGTACTCGGAGCAAGAATTTTTAGCACCGCCAGGACCACTTCCCATTTCCCGCTGGTTGGCTATGCCGAACACTTTGTGAACTGCCCAGAAAACAAACGGGAAAGTGCGGAAAAGTGGCATATTCTTGGCCATAAAATTGCCAGTTATGCTGTTCCCCATACCGGGCCGGAAAATCCGGACTTGGTCCGCCGGATGCATGGACTGGTGCTCTACAAGGCTAATTTTGATGGAACCGGCAATTACAAGTACTACGACCAGCACAAAATCTGGAATGACTTTGCTTCTTACCAGTTCCGTGGCTTTAATATGGTCTATCCCACAAGAACCGGGGTCATTGATACCATTCAGTGGGAAGGATTCCGGGCAGGCATAGATGATATCCGGTATGCCACTGTTTTGAAAACCCTGGCGGAAAAAGCCATTGCTTCCGAAAGAGTGGAGGCGGTCTATACCGGGAAAAAAGCGTTGATCTGGTTGGAAATGCTGGATGAGGCAAAAACTGATTTAGACGCGGCGAGGTTGGAGATGGTGGAATATATTTTAAGGTTAAGGAAACTTTTGGGAGAGAAGGAATGAAGCAGCTGGGAAGATATCTTTTTTGGGGTTGGTTTCTGACCAGTAGTTGGGTTTTTGCCCAAAATTATCAGCAACTCATTCGTTCAGCCGAAATCAACTTGAGGAAAAAAGAATACTCTGGGGCAAAAGAGGCAGCCCACCAGGCAAGAGAAAAGGCCCAAACAGAAGAAGAAAAACAAGCCGCCACCTTGGTTATCGCCAAAGTCCTGACTGAGATGGGACAGAAAGAGGAGGCGAAAAAAGAGTATCAGAAAATTCTTCAGAGCTCCATTAGCACTGTTAGCCAGCAGGCAGAAGCCTTAATGGGATTAGCAAAAATTTTGAGGGAAGAAAGAAGGTATGAAAGCGCCAGGGAATATCTAGCAAGGATTTTCTCCCTAACGGTAGACGAGAAAATCAAGAACAAGGCCCTTACTGATTTCCTTTTTACCTGGAGTGAATCTGAGAATTTGGCTGGATTAAAGGAGGCAGTAGAAAATCTATCTCAAAGAAAACAGGCAGACTGGCCAAATTATCAAGTGCATCTTTTCACTGAAGCGGGAAGGATTTTAAGTAGCTACCGGGACTGGACTGTTAGAGATTACAAGACCAGCCGCCGATATTACCGCCAAATTTTATCGCTACCAGGAGTTTCTTCTGAAGTACTTCTGAATGCCTGGCTGGCAATTGCCGGGAGTTACGTCGCAGAAGGTCATCTACCAGCAGCCAGAAAAGCTCTGAGCGAAGCTTTACACCTTAAAGAACTTCAACCCCTTCACAAAGCCACTATCCTGAGAGAAATGGCTAAGACGTTCACCGGAGAGAACGACTATCAGTCAGCCAGAGAAGCCCTGTTTAGAGCCCTCCAGTTAGAAAGGCTCACTGACGGGACAAAGGGCAATATCCTGGCGGAAATCGCCAATAGCTTCTATAAGGAGGGAAATCTGGAGAAAATGGCGGAAACAGTGGCACAACTTCTCAAACTAAGCGGGGCTAATGACCGGGACAAAATTAATCAATTGTTACTTCTGGGAAATCTCCATTGGGAAAAGAAAGATTACCAGGCCGCAGCCCAAACTTATGGTCAGGTTCTCCAGGTAAGAAACGCCGGGAAAAACGACAAACAGGAGGCTTACAACCGGATGGCCCAGGTCTATCTCCTGATGAGAGAAATAGCCAAAGCCAGAGCCTGTCTGGAGGAAATGGGGAAGCTTCCTGATTTGACCGAGGAACAGAAGATTCTTCTTTCCTTGAAGATTGCCGGAACATATGGGGCTGAGGACAACTGGCAGGAGATGGAGAAAATTATCAAGGGAGTTGAGAAAGAAAACAAGCAACTATTAACCGCCCAACTAATTGAAACCTTTTGGAAAGCGGGTCAGTTCTTTATGAATTCCCGAGATTACCCAGTAGTAGAAGCCTTCCTGAAAAGAGCCAATTGGTTTAGGGCTTCTTCCTTAAAAGAGTATCTCTGCCGGTTTGTTCCTCAAGCCCCGGTCGGAGTTGGGGGCTGGGTTCAGTCTGAACTGGTGAAAGACAAGAAAAATCGGGAAGCCCGCTTCTACAACTACGATATCAAGAGTGCGGCTTTGTTGTTAGCCACGGATGTCAGCGCCCAAAGACCTTTCCCAGAAGAACCGACCAAGGAGAAAAGAGGCGAAACTGCTTTCTATATGTGTTATGACCGGCAGGGCTGGCATATCTATGTCCAGTCTGACGAGCCCAGAATAGAGCAAATCACACTAGAAAATGGCCGGGGAGCCAGCAGCTTGGAAATGTTTTTCATGCCTGGAGAAAACAAGGAATACTACTACCAATGGATTATCAAACTGGCTACCGGCGAAGTCAATGTCTATAATTACCACAGTCCTCACCGATACTTTCATCCCCTGGAAAACACGCCGGGAAATTTTCAGACGCAAACTGCTGTCATTCCTACTGGCTGGGGAACAACCATTTTTATTCCCTGGGAGTGCTTTTATGACTGCCTACCATTTCTCTCCGGAAATGAAACCACCTGGCGTTTTTCCATGCAGCGGTGGGACCCAGCCGGCAACATCACCTGGGGTGGTCGGGTCCATGAGACTGGCCGCTGGGGACTCATCAGGTGGGAAATACCCCCTGAACAAGAGAAGCAGAACATTCTCCGTTATTTGATTAGAAAAGCCTGGTATAAGTATCAAGCCAGTCGCGATGCCGCCGTAGACTACTGGAGTTGTTCGGAGCGAGGGGATAAGGAATTTTACCAACATTATTTGCAACCAGAGATTACCCGGCTAGACCTTTCTGGCCAACAGTTAACCGAGATTGACACCTGGCCAGGAGAAAAATTGGAATCTTTTCTTAAGGAAATCGTTCCTAAATGGATGGAGTTTACCTATCAGATAGAAGGACTGAGAAAGGAGTATCTTTCTAAGAAGCACTTTTCCGGGAAATAGGAGGGGCAATGAATAAGGATACTTACGATGGTAGCGGGACAGCCACCAAGTTACCTCATAAACAGGTTTTTCGTTGCCCTACGAGAAGCCTTTACCATAGGATTGAGACTTATGGCCCTTGGTTATTACCGAGTTACGCCCCTAATAGGAGCATTTTCGGCCGTGTTTCTACCGCTGGTATAGTCTCTGGAACTGTCCCGATACAGCGAATAAGAAAACCTTCCAAGACACTCATGCTAATTGATATGAGAGACGGGCATACAGATATTGACTACCTTGGCCGGACCAATCCCGGCTACCAGTATCCCGCAGTAGATTACCGGCACCAGGCCGGAGCCAATATTGCCTTTGTTGACGGCCATGTAACCTGGATGAAATCTCCTTTACCAGGTGATTATCTGGACATTGCTTATCAGGATGCCAGGACCAGTGGGAATGGTGTACTATGGGAATAAAAGTTAAATAAGGAGGAAGGGAAAATGAGAAATCATAATCTTGGACAAGGGAAGGCAGAAGTAACCCATCTTTTTTGTCTCTTCTTTTTTCTTCTGCCATCTTTCACTCTTTTCGGCCAATCCGCAAAGAAACTATATCAGGAAGATTTCTCCGCGCTGAACCTGAGTTATTCACCATCCTTTGGCATTAGTTTCAAAACAGGCGGACCTGAAACGGTTCAAATTCTGGTGGAAACAGAAAAAGGGGAGAAGAAAACGGTTAGCGTCCGGGCAATGGACCAGAAAGGCGGAGGCTATCAAAGCAAATTTGCAGAAACACTTTACCCTGACTCAATCTTGAAGTTTCAAGGTGCCATTAACCTTGATTATTATATTCGGCCTCGGGTCAAACGTTATACCGACAAACAGATTGAAGAAAAACAGGAAGGATGGAAAAAGATGCCTGGCGCCAGTGAAAAGTTTGTTCGGATAGAAATCCATCCGGATAAAAGCGGCTACACCTGGTGGCTGGATGGCCGGTATGCTGGCCGCTTTGACACCACCAACCGCCTAAAAAATTTCACCATCACTGGTGGACCTAAAGCTGAAGTCAAAGACCGGGAAGTGTTCCTGACTCCGGAAGACGATATCTTTCTCCCAATTAACTATGCGCTGGTGGCTCAACCTGGAGCGATGAGAGAAGCCAGCATTTCTCTTAGCCCTGGTTTTCAAAAGGTAAAGGGTATCCCCTTTATCGTTTCTGATGGTAACAGGAGTGGAGACATCTCTTTGGTGAAGGAGATGAGGGGCAGTTTTGCCCTGGAATGCGATGAGTACCTTTCTCGGACTGCTTTTGACGGAATGCCGGAATCTCAACTGGTCAGTGTCCCTCAAGCCTTCTACTACAAAGCCTGGGTTCTTTTTGCCGTTGACCCTGATCCCAAGAAAGACCCGATTCTAACAGTGAGATTGACCAGATTGGCTAGCCGTTCCACGGTTGGCCGAGGAACAGCCTTTGCTGATACCTATTTACCCTTGCCGCGACCTGGAGAAAAACCATCTCCGAACATTGTCCAGGTAGGCACGGTAAAACATAAGGCGGAAAGCAAAGAAATAGAGTTACCTCTTTATCTGGCAGAAGTTACCTTGCCTCTTGGCGAGATGATGGACCTTCTCTGGCAAAAGGGACAGGATGAAGCTTCAGAATTAAGAATTGGTGAATTCCTTGATTTTGAATTTCTTGGAAGAAGAGGTACCAAGGGAAGGGAGCATAAACCTACTGGCAGTCCCAGTGCCGGTAACATTTTTGGTGTCACCCTGGAAAAGGCACCGGCTGAGTTCAGACTGGAGCAGAGACAGCCAGGAAACATTTTCCTCAACGAGGAAAAACCCGAGGTCCAAGCCGTAGTCAAAGCTAACCTTCCTGGTAAATATACCCTTATCTGGACCATCACCGATGTTAAGGGGAAACAATTGCAGCGGCGGGAAAAAACCCTTTCCCTGGTTTCTGGACAGGAAGAAAGTTATGTTATTCCTTTGAATATGGCTGAACTTGGCTACTATGGACTAAAGTTTGAGTTCCTGGCTGAAGGAAAGAAAGAGATTCTTTCTCATAAGGGTTCCTTCGCCCTTCTGGGGGCTGATACCAGGCAAGCCGGATATGAATCTCCTTATGGTTCCTGGTGGTTTGACGGACCCCATCTGAGCATCAGACAACCGGAGATTGCTGGCTCGTTATATCTGAAAGCAGGCTTGCGAAAATTTGCTTACAGCAACAGGTACACAGAAGAAGAATTAGCCCCCTGGAAGATGACCAAATCTTCTTTCCCCTGGCTTTTCCGGCTAAGTGACCTGACAGAAGAGGGAAAACTCTCTGAAGAAGCGAAACAAAGAGTGGCCAATTACCTGAAAGAACAGATGGCCAGGTACCCTCATTGTAACAGTGTCCTGATCTTCCACGAATCTCACGGGAACAATACACCTTTAGAATTAGCCGGCGTGACTCCAACCTTTACCGACCAACAGGAAAAAGATTGTAAAAAGAAAGTCCTTTTAGCTACGCAGGCGGCTGAGTTTTATCGGCAGAACTTCCCCCAGTTAAAAATCATCTTCGGCAATACCAGTGGCAGCGCCCATATAGTGGCTGATCTGCTGCGTTTTGGTTTCAAGCCAGAAAAAAACATTGATTATGTGGGTATGGAAACGCCTGGCCAGACCTTCATGCCAGAGCTGGTTGATACTGGCAGCACCATGGCTATCTGGATGGTACGGGAGATAGGCCGGATGTATGGATACCAGTTACCTGTCACCAGTTGCTATGAGTACACTTCCCGACCCAGCCGAGTCCTGGGAGAGGAAAGACAGGCGGAGTACTACACCCGGGATGGGCTGTTAGGCTTGGCCCACCGGTTTGATCACATTAATCCTGGATTGATTGCTGATGTGGGTAGTTCCTATTTTAACACCTACATCTACGGCGGAGGCGGATTTACCGAAAGGTATCCTCTCCTTTATCCCAAACCCTCTTTTGTCGCCATGGCTACTCTTACCCGGGTCCTGGATAAGGTGAAACTGCGTCGGGTAGTGCCGACTGGTTCCCTGACAGTTTATGCCCTGGAGTTTGACCGACAGAGGACACCAGCTGACATCGCTTATGCTTTCTGGACGCCCCGAGGACAGGCGCAACTGACTTTAAATTTTCCTGGCGAGAGTGAAATCATTTTTGTGGACACCTATGGCCAGGAGAAAAAAATAAGAACCAGCGGCGGAAAGGCCTCGGTGAGTACTTCCACTTCACCTACCTATGTTCTTTCCTCTCTTCCAGCCAACCAGGTTCTAGTCACTAAACGAACCTACTCGGAAGATGCCCCTCCTCCAGGTTTCAATCCAGCCAACCGGATGGATAAATTAGAAGAGTGGAGGAAGATAACTGACTACAGCTTTTCCGGTCATTTCTCTCGCCGGGGTAATTTTCTCCTCCGCCAGGTAAATGACCCGGAAAAAGGTCCCTGCTTAGAACTGGAACTGCAGAAAACAGAGGAATTACCTGCCCTGGTAGCTGAGTATACGGCTATCAAATTAAAAAAACCTATAGAAGTCCCGGGAAAACCTCACACCATCGGCGTCTGGGTAAAAGGCAATTCTTCCTGGAGCAAGATTATCTTTGAAATTGAGGATGGCGAGGGAAGATTGTGGCGCAGTTCCGGCGGCTACCATGACTGGGCCGGAGATTTGACGGTGAATTTTGATGGCTGGCGGTTTCTTCGTTTCTTTATTGATTCTGAACGGTCTCCGATTAAGAATGTTTCCCCGGGCAGACAGTGGGAGAGTAATGGAGGTGGGGCCTGGCCACCAAGCTATCCGATAAAAATCTCTGGCCTGTATGTGCTAATGAAGCGGAAAGCCATTGACCCGGTAGAAATGAGGGAGGTTGTGCCAATCTTAAGGTTTAAAGACATAGGCGCTTATGAATAAGAGGGGAAAAATGAAAAAACTATGGCCGGCTTTAGGCATCCTGATTTCGCTGTTAAACCTGGAGGTACTCGGTACAGATAGTTCCGATAGGATTCTTTGGCAGGAGAACTTTTCCCGGTTTCCGGCTGGTTTCCGTCCTGGTTGTTACCACGACGGAAAAGGGGAAGTGCTGGTAGAAAATGGGAAGCATTTTTACCGTTTCCCAGGCGGGTTTATGCTGGGGAGTGGCTGGAATTACTATGGAGCCAGTCATTGGAAAAACTATGTTTTGCGTTTTCAGTTGAGATTTACCAGCAAAGCCAGTCTTTACCTGGTGGTAAAAAGAGGGGGGTGGCGAGAGAAGTTTAATTACCTCTGGTACTATGTCACCATTACTCCTGCTCAGGTAAGCGTTAACGCCCATAATCTTACTGATACCAAAGAAGATTTGCCACCAAGAAAGATTGAACCGGTTTTGGAAACCGGCCGGTGGTATGACTTTGAGATCAAGGTCACAGCAAGAAATATTCAGGTTTGTGTCCTAGACGGAAAGGAAAAAAGAATTCTTTGGAACCAGGAAGTTCTGGCTGGAGGCGGGGGAATAGACTTTCACGGAAGTGTTGGCTTTGACCTAACAAACATAGAAGTGGAAGAACTGGAAAGTAAATGAAAAGGCGAGAAGTTTGTTTTTCCTTTCTCCTTCTGACAACTTCCCTTTTTGCCAATGAGGTGTTTTTTGACCAGGGAAAAACCGACTGGAAAATCTATCTTTACCCGGAGGCAGAACCAGCGGAGAAATACGCGGCGGAAGAACTTCAGAAAACCCTGAAGAAAATATCCGGGGCAGATTTCCCGATTCTCACTACTCAGGAAAAAGAAGTCAGCCACGGCATTATCCTGGGAGACTTAAAAAATCCATTGGTTAGAGAAAAAAACTGGCGACTGAAAATCTCGCCTGGAGAAAAGGAACAGATAGCCGTTTATGCTATTGATAATTGCCTTTATTGCGTCGGCAATCAGCCTCGGGCAGTTCTTTACGCTGTCTATACTTTCTTACAGAAAGAGTTAGGCGTTCGCTGGCTCTGGCCAGGTCCGGATGGTGAGTTTGTTCCGAAAAAGAAGCGTTATCTTCTCCCTGAGCTCAGATTTGGTTACCAGCCAGGCTTTCTGTATCGTGGATTTCATCTTTGCGGAGACTGGCGGGAGGCGCAGAGTTTTAAGGAGTGGATGGCTAGAAACTTCATCAATATTTATCGGCATGCTTCCTCTCCCTCAGAGAAAAAATATGGATTTTATTCCCTCTGGTCATCCCATAACGCCCGGTTGGCCCAGAGCCTTTTTTCAGAGCACCCAGAATACTTTGCCGAAGTGAAAGGCAGACGGTATGTGGAAAACATCTGTTTTTCTCACCCGGAAACAGAAAGACTAATAGCCGAGGAATTAGCCAATTATATCCGAAAACGACCTTATGTAGAAATTCTTAGTCTTTTCCCGGCTGACAACCAAACTTATTGTCGGTGTGACCGGTGTAACCAAGTAGATGTCTCCACTGCTTGGTTTCAATTTTACAACCGGGTAACCAGTAGACTGAAAACCGAGTTCCCTCATCTAAAATTTGCTACTCTGGCTTATCAGGGCTACAGGAATGTGCCTAACTGCCAGATAGAAAACACCCACCTCCTAGAGTATTGCGCTTATTCCCGCTGCCATGTCCATCCGTTTAGTCAGACTAATTGTCAGCTGAATCAGAATACCCTGGTTGAAGTAGAAAAATGGAAAAAGACAGGGCTGGGCTTGGGATTTTATGGTTACGAGTTTGACATCTTCACTACCAATCACCGCTTTGTTCCTTTCTTGACGATGCTGGATGAGGAAATCAAAACTCTGAAGAGAGCTGGGTTTATTTCTATAATCCCGGAAATTTCCCTCTCCCCAAAGGCCGGACCAGAAACAATGGTTCTCAATGTTCAGAATCGTCTTCCCGCCTATCTCTACGCGCGGCTTTTATGGAATCCTGAAGAAAAAATGAGTGATATTCTTAGCGACTGGTGCCAGACAGTCTTTAATGTGGCAGCAGACACGATGTATCAGTATTACCTTCTTCTTGACCAGGCTTGGTCCTCCCTACCTGTCCACCGGACAATTCTCGGTGACGCGGCTAATACCGCGGAACTTTTTCTTAGCCCGGCTCTTCGGGAAAAGGCAGTTTCTTTGCTGAATGCCGCTACTGAAGTGTTAGGTGATTGCTCCCTCCCTGAGATGGCAAGAAGCAGAATGGCTCTTCAGCGAGAAAAAGTTCTTCTTCGTCAATGGGATAATCTGGTGGAACTGAAAAACCGGTCAGTCAGGTACGGGTTACCACTTCTCCAGAAAAAGGAAGATATAGAAAAAATCTACCCCCAGATTAAGCTAAGTCAACCGACCAAAGAAAATGGGTTCTTAACAGAAGTCAGACTGGCCTGGACTGAAGAGGCCCTCTTATTTCAGTGGACCGGTAAACCTAGCAATAACCATAAAACCTCAAGCGTTCTTCCTCCTCTGGAGACAGTGGAAATATTCCTTTCGCCTGGGCTGGCTGGACCAACCTGGCATTTTCTCACCAATTCCCTGGGAATAACTCAAGCTTATCGCTACCTCAATCACCAACAAGAGAAAACCTGGACGCCGAACTGGAAATCAACCATCTCCAGGCAAACTGACATCTGGACAGTGCTGATGAACATTCCTTTTTCCAGCCTGGAAGAAACTCCGGTCGCAGGAGATGTCTGGCAGATAAAGCTCCGGCATCAGTGGCCTGGGTTCAAAAAAGTTGCCTTCCCGGAAAAGGAAAGCATGGCTCTTCTTCTTTTCACCACCAGCCAGGAAAGTGGCAGAAAACTTCTGTGGTGGTCTGGCGCGCCAGAGAAAGATAAGGAAAAAGAACTTAACCTTATCCCCCAATTCCTCCAGACTGGCTGGGAGATGGAGCGGGTAACAACCGAAACAGAAATTCTGGCGGCTTACGGAAACTGTCACGGTTTCTGGTTCCGCCATCCTGATGGCCCTAACAAGATACCCCTGGCTCTGTGGAAGCAACATCTGGTACCAGCAATTTCATCTGGAACCTTTGCCATCTTTGAGTCTTACTGGAACATCCCCCTGGACCAGTACTTCAACCAGCCAGAGTTGAAAGTAAAGATAAGTTCCGTGAAGGACCTACCCCTGGCTGCCAGAAAAAGTGTGTTTATTGCCCCGGGTGATTGGACTAGTAAGCCTTTTAACATTCTTCCCTCGCTGAAAAACAGGGTCACTCCAGCTTACGGTTTCATCCCAGAGAACAGGAAAGAATGGGTGGTATTGGCCACTGCTCCTAGAACCGAAACAGAAACCTTTCCTTATATTCTCTTAAGAAAATACGGACAGGGCCTGATTATTCTCTTGGGGTCCCACATTTATGTTTCCCCGGTTCAGCTCCTGGAAAATCTCTACCGGTTGTTTCAGTCAGAAAAAAACTGCATGGTAAACTAATTCTGCGTTTTTCCCAAGAATCCTTATCTTTTCTCAGAGGGGAAGAGTGAAAAACAGGCAGCAATACCTGATGAGCGAATGGACTTTGACCGCGAAGAAAAACTATTCAGACCCATTCAATGACTTAGAGGTCACTGCCATTTTTCAATATAATTCCCGACAATATGCTGTTCCGGCTTTTTGGGCTGGGGGGAAAATTTTTAAGTTTCGGTTCAGTCCACCCTCCCCTGGTTCTTACCAGTTTTTCACCCTCTGTAACAATTCCTCTGATACTGGACTGCATGGCGTAAGAGGCAATTTCCAGGTATCCCCTTACCAGGGGAAAAACTCTCTCTACCGTCACGGCTTTCTTCAGGTTTCACCGAACCATCGGTATCTCCAACACACTGACGGAACTCCTTTTTTCTGGCTTGGGGATACCTGGTGGATGGGCTTTTCTCGTCGCTGGTCAGAAAAAGACTTCCTTTTTCTTCTGAACGACCGGCGGAAAAAAGGCTTCAGCGTAATTCAGATTGTGGCTGGACTTTACCCGGATATGCCGGCCTTTGACCCCAGAGGTAAGAACGAAGCTGGGTACCCGTGGGAGGGCCATTTCCAAAAAATCAATCCTGCCTATTTTGACGCGGCTGACAGAAGAATTTCAGCCATCGCCAATTATGGTCTGGTTCCCTGCATTGTTGGCGCTTGGGGATACTATCTTCCTTTAATGAGAATTGAAAAGATGAAGCAACACTGGCGGTATCTTATTGCCAGATGGAGTTGCTTGCCGGTAATCTGGTGTTTGGCCGGGGAAGGGACGATGCCTTATTATCTTTCTAAAACAAAGGAAAAGGATACGTCTTTCCTAAAAGAAGGTTGGACAGAGATAGCCAGGTATGTGAAGGGAATTGACCCTTTCGGTCACCCGGTAACTATCCATCCTAGTCGTTCAGCCAGGGATACTCTCACTGACCCAACCTTGTTGGATATTGATATGCTTCAAACCGGGCATGGGGACCGGCTGAGTCTTCCAACCACGGTCAAAACAGTACTAGCCGATTACCAGAAACAACCGACCAGACCAGTCGTTGAAGGTGAGGTGTGTTACGAAGGCATTGGCGAGGCGTGCCGACAGGAGGTTCAGCGGATGATGTTCTGGGTTTGCTGGCTTTCAGGAGCGAAAGGCTTCACTTACGGCGCCAATGGTATCTGGCAGATTAATTCCCGAACGAAACCCTATGGTCCTTCCCCTCACGGAATGTCCTGGGGAGAAACCTGCTGGATGGAAGCCAGCCAACTACCCGGCTCAAAACACCTGGGCCTGGCAAAAAAGCTTTTGCTAAATTATCCCTGGTGGCTAATAGAACCTCATCCAGAATGGGTGGAGCCAACCTGGAGCAACCAGAACTACTTGGTTCCTTATGCCGGTGGTATTCCCGGCAAACTGCGACTTGTCTATCTGCCACCTTGTAGCGGTTCTTTCCCTTGCCTAAAGAAGTTGGAGCCAAAACTGACTTATTCCAGTTATCTCTGGAATCCGGTGAACGGAAAAGAATATCCAGTGGGCAACATCCAGGGTAATTCAGCCGGCGAATGGTCAACTACTAGGCGACTACCAATTTACCAGGACTGGGTGTGGGTATTGGAGAGATAATATGGAGGAGAGAGAAAGATTTTTGGCTTGTCTAAACTATCAAAACTTTGACCGGGCGCCTCTGCGGTACTTCGGTGCCTGGCCAGAGACAGTGGAACGATGGAAAAATGAAGGTTATGACCCGGACAAGCCTCCCTTTGTCCTTGACCGCTGGGACTGGTACGGAAGCTGGTTCTTCCCCCATCCGCCTTTTGCCCGAACTGTGGTAGAAGAAACGGATAATACAATCCTTTACCTCAATCATGAAGGAATTCTCTTGAGAGAAAGAAAAGACCAACCTCAGTCTTCTATGCCCCAGTTTGTCCGCTTTCCAGTGGAAACAAGAGAGGATTTCCGAAGATTTTGGCGGGAAAAGATGCAACCTAATTTAGCCAGCCGCATTGGCCCTGACTGGAGGCAGAAACTCTCAGCTTACCGGAACAGAACCGTACCTCTTATCATTGTGGCTGACCGCTGGGGTGGTTTTTTTGGTCCCTTACGCAATCTTCTGGGGCTGGAGAAACTGTGTCTCCTTTTTTACGAAGACCCAGCTTTCCTGGAAGAGATGATGGAAAACTTGGCTTGGTTTCTGATATCCATGATGGATAGAATTCTGGACTGCACTGACATTGATGTCTTTGGGTTCTGGGAAGATATGGCTTACAAAACCGGGCCGCTGGTCGGTCCGGACCTGGTAAGAAAATACATGGTACCAAGATACCGACAGGTGGTTGATTACCTCAGAAAAAGAGGTGTAAAGTTTTTTTCTCTGGATAGCGACGGAAACATTTCCAGTTTAATCCCGGTTTGGTTGGACGCTGGTATTAATATTCTTTACCCGTTTGAAGTTCAGGCCGGAATGGATGTTTGCCAGGTCAGAAAACAGTACGGCAAACATTTGAGGATGTGGTTCGGTGTGGACAAACGGGTAGCTACCTTAGGGAAACAAGCCATTGACCAGGAGATGGCTCGGGTCGCTGGTCTGGTGAGAGAAGGTGGCTATATCCCTGGTCCCGACCATTCCTTTCCCCCAGATGTTTCCTATGAGCACTTCTGTTACTTCATGGAAGCCCTTCAGAAAATTTTGTAATTTAGGTGTCTTACCGGTCCCAGACCCCAGTCTTGCCAAGATTTATCCTTCAGGGTTAAACTTTCTAAAAAGGGGGGCTAAATGGAACTGATTTCTGTTAAGATTGAAAAACCAGCTGAAATCAACTTCATTTTAGGCCAGACCCACTTCATTAAGTCAGTGGAAGACATTCACGAAGCCCTGGTGAACTCAGTCCCTGGGATAAAATTTGGCCTGGCCTTCTCCGAAGCTTCTGGCAAGTGCCTGGTGCGTTGGTCAGGCACCGACCAGGAGTTGATTGCTCTGGCTCAGAAAAACGCCCTGGCGATTGGAGCCGGTCATTGCTTCATTATTTTTCTTGGGGGAAAATTCTATCCGGTGAATGTTCTTAACGCGCTCAAAGCCGTACCTGAAGTCTGCCGGATTTTCTGTGCTACCGCTAATCCCGCTGAGATTATCGTGGCTCAGACTGATCAGGGCCGGGCAATTTTAGGAGTCGTAGATGGATTTTCCCCTCAAGGGATTGAAGAAGAGCAAGATGTCCAGTGGAGAAAAAATCTCCTCCGACAGATCGGATACAAACTTTAACCTCACCTATTTGGAGAGGGAAATAAGATTTGGGATAATCAGCGTTTTCTGAAGAATTACCCTGGCCCAAATATGTCATTGCTTCTTTCCAGAACGAGATATGTTAACCTTCAACCCACCAGCGGGTTTGACAGATAAATTTTTTTTAGTTAAACTTTAGAGAATGGAGCCCAAGAAGAAAACTCAACACCCAGAGGCGACTGGCAAGAATAAGGAAGAATCAGTAGTTATCTCTAGAGTGCGGATAAACATCCGCTGCCGCCTATGTTTTATGGTAGACGGGTATTTGCCTGAAGAACGTAAGTGTCGTCACTGCGGAGCTGAACTTTACCGCATTGATGCTGTTTAATAGCTGGTTTGGGCTAAAAAAAAGAGGTGGGCAAAAACCCCGGGAGGGGGTGAATTTCGGTGTCAAGAAATCCTGAATTCGAAAAATTATTCAAACAGTTCAAGCGAGAGGTAGAACGTGAGGGCATCATCAAGGAGATCAAAGCCAGGGAGTTCTACGAGAAGCCCAGTCAGGTAAGGCGGAGAAAAAAAGTGAGGAAGTACCGCCCACAGAGCCAGTTTACTTCCTAAATCCTTGGAAAAAAATTCCCGGATTTTCACTGTCTCTCTTAATACCAGTCTTGACCGGACATTCTATACGGAGAAAATTGTCTTCGGAGATATCAACCGGATTACGACTGGCCGGCTGGACGCCGGGGGTAAGGGTCTGAATGTCGCCCGGATGTTACATCGCCTCGGCAACAAGGTGGAAATAGTTGTCTGCCTTGGTGGTGATAATGGGAAAGTGGTTGCAAGACTGGCAACCGGGGAAGGTTTGGTTCTCCGACCAATAACAACTCAGGGGGAAACCAGAAATATCTTTAATTTCATAGAAACCTGTAGTGGTCGCATCCTCAGAATTAACGAGCCTGGTCCGGTCTTCTCAAAAAGAGAAAAAGAAAACCTTTTCCGAAAGTTGAATTCTTTGCCCTTGGGTAGTTCTGATATTCTTGTTCTTTCAGGAAGCCTACCTCCGGGATTACCGGAAGATACCTACCAGAGAATTATTAACCAGATTAAATCAAAAACGACCTTTATCACTCTGGACGCAGACGGCCAGGTTTTGAAAAAAGGCGTCCAGGCTGGACCTTGGCTGATTAAACCTAATCTCTGGGAACTGGCTCGGTTGCTTGGGGGCAAAGTTACCAGCCTAAACCAGTTGGTCAGGTATGGCTACCGACTGATGAAAAGAACAGGGCTTAAGTTAATTCTTCTCACCCTGGGTCAGTTCGGCGCCCTCAGCCTTTCTTCCCAGCATCTTTTCTGGGCAAAACCACCCCGGGTAAAACCTATAAGCGAAGTGGGTTGTGGAGACGCATTTCTGGCTGGTTTTCTTCACGGTTATAAGCGGAATTGGGCGCTAGAAGAGTGCCTGATGTTCGCTGTCGCTTGTGGAACGGCTAAGGTTCTCTGCCCAGGCACTGGAATGCCTTCGCTCAAACAGGTGTTTTCCTTGAAAAAACAGGTAACTATGGGGCAACCAGAGAAACTAAATCTTTCTTTTTGCTATAACCCGGAATATCCTTGTAAAATTAACTAAGAAGAGAAAGCATTGGCAAAGGGGCCAAAATAACAAAAGGGGGGAAAATGTTTTACTCAGGTATCAGTGATGAAGCCGGACAATCAATTGAAATCCAGATTAAGGCGCATCAGGAATTGGGCTGGTCACATCTGGAAATTAGGAACGTGGATGGAGAAAACCTTGCCCTGATGTCCCAGGAGAAATTTGAGCAGGTGTACGAAAAGGTGATGGCAGCCGGATTAAAAGTCTCCTGTTTTGCTGGCTGTATCGGAAATTGGGCCAAACAGATCTCCGGAGATTTTTCCTCAGACATAAAAGAGCTAAAAACAGCCATCCCGAGAATGAACCGCTTTGGCACCAGATATATACGAGTTATGTACTGGCCCAATGATAAGCAAAATCCCTGGTGTGATGCTGACTGGGCTAGAGAAGTCATCCGACGACTGAAGGAGCTAACCAAGATGGCTGAAGATGGCGGAATTGTTTTAGCCCACGAGAACTGCAGTGGCTGGGGAGGCGAATCAGTAGAAAACAGTCTTCGGCTGGTGGAAGAGATGAACTCGCCAGCCTTTAGACTGCTTTACGATACAGGTAACGTTATCCCTCACGGGCAGAACCCCTGGGAATTCTATATCAGGACCAGACCCTATACTGTTTACGTCCACGTCAAGGATTATCGCCGACAAGGGGACAAATTTGTGGCCACTTTCCCCGGCGAAGGTCAGGGCCAGGTAAAAGAAATTCTGGCTGATTTACTGGCTTCTGAATTCTCAGGAGGAATTTCTATTGAACCGCATTTAGCCAGTGTCGTTCACGAAGGCAAACTCGGAGAGAAAGAATTAGCTTATCAGACCTACATCACTTACGGGAGAAAATTGATGGCTCTGGTGGAGAGCCTGAGAAAAAGCTGAAACTTCCACTTTCTACCTTCATCTAAAGAAATAGAAACAAAAACAAAAAGGAGGTGATGTCTATGAAGATGGTCAAAGTGGATCCGTTCCGCGAGATTATGGATGTACGGGACAGCTTCGACCGGTTCGTGGACAACTTCCTTGGCAGAAGCTCTCTTTGGGGATTGGAGGAGTGGCGTCCGGCAGTGGATATCTACGAGGATGAGGACAACATTGTCCTACGGGCAAGTATCCCTGGTGTAAAGAAAGACAATATCAAGATTACCTTGACTGGGGATACGGTTACTCTTTCTGGTAAGAGTGAAGAGACGAAAGAGGTGAAGCGAGATAACTATTACCGGAAGGAAATCCGGACCGGCAGCTTCACCCGGAGCTTTTCCCTCCCCTGCCCGGTTGACCGCTCTAAGGTCAGTGCTAATTATAAGGATGGCATCCTTGAGGTGACACTGCCAAAAGCTGAGGAAGCCAAAGCCAAGGAAGTCCAGATTGCAGTGAAATAACCTGGCTGTCCCGGAAAAGCAAAGCGGGCTCAGAAATTGGCCCGCTTTTCTTTTTTTTCAGTAACCTGGTGAATACCAGAGACTTTCTCCCGGCCGGAAAAAGCTGAAGTAAGATTTATGTTGGTTGAGTTTTCTTAATCTCCAAGAGTTTTCCCGTCGCCTCTATCAAAACGGTATCTCCTTCTTTGAATTCTCCTGCCAAAACCTTCAATGCCACGACATTTTCCACCTCTCGCTGAATTAGCCTCTTCAGCGGTCTAGCACCATAATGCTCATCATACCCCTTTGCCGCCAGGTACTTTTTCGCCGACTCAGCCACTTCCAAGGCAATCTTCTTTTCTGCCAGTCTGGCTTTCAAATGTTCCAACTGAATCTCCACAATTTTCACCAGGTCC
>JAMWDF010000011.1:10090-24366 GCA_023818865.1 Candidatus Omnitrophota bacterium | reverse complement strand
AGTTCAGAAGTCTCCGGTTGATAATCCCAGAATTTTTCTCGGATAAAGTCCCGGTCAGCCAGCTTCACTGGTTTGAAAACGGGAAATTTGGGAAAGTTTTCCATGAGAGATTCTATTGTTTGTCTTCCCTACGAACAATTTACCACATTTTCTCTTTTCAGGACAGAGTCTGGAAAAGAAAGAATGGTTGGGGCCAGAGACCAGGGATACTTTTGAAATTGACTCGCCGGCCTCAAAATGAGATAATAAAAATACCTTACCGCCGTCCCAAAGATGGTTGACAAAGGTGAAAAAAAGCAATTGTATTCCTGATACCTGGCTTGGGTATAAAGGAGGAGAGTGCGATTCAAAGCCGTAGGTGTGTTCCTTGCGTTTTTCAGTCTTGTTTATAGCCAGGATTGGTCAAAGATTCATCCTACCGGTGTTAGACCTCTCACGCCTGAAGAAGAAAACAGAATTAAGCCAAAGATGTTTCTGATTACCAAGCCCCAGGGTTTATTTAAGGCGCCCCTGCCAGCCTCAGTAAAAAACACTACTTATCTGCCAGTGGTCACCAGTCAGGGTGATTTGGGTTCCTGTGCGGCCTATGCTACCTGTTATTATCTGAAAACTTATCAGGAAGCAAAAGAGCGAGGCTGGATAAGACCTGACCCGGCTGTTAATCCGGAAAGAATTGCCAGTCCAACCTGGGGATATAACATCGCGTTAAGAGTGCCTGCCTATGGCGACCTGGCGGTTAGCCACTACCAAGTGGCTGAAATTATCTGTGAATACGGAATAGCTAGTTGGCAGGAGATGCCCTACGATGGAAATTCCCAAACCTACCAGTGGGATGCCTGGCCCTCGGAGCAGGTGTGGCGCCGGGCCATTGAATGGCGCGGTCAGAAGTTCGGTACTATCTATATTCATTCTGCTGAAGGCATAGAAGCCCTTAAGGAACATTTGGCAGCAGGCAATGTGGCGGTAATTACCACCCATGTTTATTCTAATTTTGATGCCTATCCCAACGGAGAATACACTGACAACGAAGTCCTTTATGGCTATACAGAAACTGGTTACCGGGGGGGCCATGCCCTTACCGTAGTTGGCTATGATAATGGTAAACAATACTATGACAGGATTGCTGGTCAAACCAAGCAAGGTGCTTTCTTATGTGTGAACTCCTGGGGGCAGAACTGGGGAGTCACCGAGCCAACAGTGGGTACCAGAGGTTTTATCTGGCTGCCTTACGACTTTTTCCTCCAGAAAAAAAACGGTGACCCAGAAGCCCTGGTCATAGTTGATAGAATCAACTATAAGCCTGAAATTACCGCCACTATTGGTCTTAATCATACCCGAGGCAGAAAATTAATTGTCCGGATTTATGGCGCAGAAAAACATTATCCTGGTTACCCGCCTGATGAAGTAAAGTGGCTAAGAGAGGGTATGCCAGTCAGCAACGATTATCCCTTGGAAAATAGCCGGATAGTTGTTGATTTAACTGATTTTTTGCCCTTTGGCACCATGGCCTGGTATCTGGAGGTATTTCAACTCCAGATGTATTCTGGCACAGGTCAGGTTACTTACTTCGCCGTAGAAAAAGGAGATGGGGCTCCCATTGAGTCGGCTGATGTGCCAAGGTCAACAGTATCAAACTGGTATGTCTGGTGCAAAACAGGTATTTTCCAAGCGGTGAGCGACCCATTCGGTGGCATAAAAGTGAGAAGGGGTGGGATTGCCTGGGCTGATTTCAACAAAGACGGCAAGACTGACCTCCTGATTACTGGTACTGACTGGAAAACAGGGAGCGCTGTTGCCTCAACCCTTTTATTTCTAAACAATGGAGACGGAACTTTTCAGCCAGGTATCACGGGAAATCTTCCCCCATTGAGTAATAGCCTTCTGGCCGGCGCTGACTATGATAATGATGGGTATGTTGATCTGGTTATCACCGGTTATCTTCCTCAAACAGGAAGTTACTTTACCGCTCTTTATCGCAACAATGGGAACAACACCTTTTCTGAAGTTTTCATCGGTTTGCCCCAACAGTTCCTACATCAATTATCCTGGGTTGATTATGATAACGATGGGAAATACGACCTGGTAGTAAACACTGGCGAACAATTAATTTTGTTTAAAAACGGCGGAAACAGTTTTGACGTCTATGCCCAGCCAATAGAAATCTCTGGTACTGTCTCCTGGGCTGACTATGACAATGATGGTTGGACCGATTTTATTGTGGTTGGCCGTTTTAGAACCGCTGTTTACAAGAATTTGGGAGATGGTATTTTTGTTGAATCAAACACAAATTTCCCGGGACTAAGACAGGCTTCAATAGGCTGGGGTGATTACGATAATGACGGAGATTTAGACCTGGCTCTCTCTGGAAGGATGGAAGATGACACTGCCTTTCTTGGGATTTTTCGTAACAATGGCGATGGCACTTTTTCCCAGATTGAGACGCAAATAATCCCGGTTTTTGCTGGGTCCATCGTTTTTGCTGACATTAACAACGATGGTTATGCAGATTTAGTAGTTACCGGTCGCACTAGGGATGAGTTTTCTTCCAACGCTTATGGATACTATCCTAACCGGACCACCATTTATCTCAATGACACTTACGGCTCTTTTTTCAATGCCACGGCTGAATTGCCCAGGGTGTCTGTGGCTGATTTTATTAATGCGCCTGTTTTCAATAATACCCTGGCTGTGGTTGACTATGACCTGGATGGTGATCTTGATATATTTCTTTCCGGCACAAGCACCTACCTTTACCCTACTACCCCGGCCGATATAATCACCAGCATTTATAGGAATTTAATCGCTGATAGCCAATGCCTGGCTAAGCCCAATACCAAACCTACTTCCCCGGATAATTTGTTTACCACCCCTGGATGGGGAAATGGTTCCGTTATTCTTAACTGGAATGCTGGCCGAGATACTGAAACACCTGCTTCCGGCCTCTTCTACAATGTTCGGGTAGGTTCTATCTCTGGAGGGAATGACATTGTTAGCCCAGCCAATCGGTTAGTCATGCCTGGTTTTATGCCAATAAAAGACAGAAAGCTACTCCTGTCTGCTTTACCAGCTGGAACTTATTACTGGGCGGTACAAACCGTTGACAATGGTCTGGCTGTTTCTGATTGGAGCAATGAAAATTCATTTGTTATCCCAGCCTATACCAGACAGCACCACCTTCATCTATCATCCAATCAGCCCAATTACGGTACCACCAACCCAGCACCAGGCGTTTATGCTTACGATGCCGGAACAAATGTCCAGATTACTGCGATTGCTTACGGAGGATTTACCTTCAGTCACTGGTCCGGAGATATTGATACCCCGCAGACTAATCCTGCCAGCGTTTTGATGGATAGACCACGCAGGATTATTGCTCATTTCAAGCTTCTTCACGATATCTCTCCCCAGTGGCAGCTGGTGATAAATAACCTACCTTGGGGAGCGACCCAGTGGCATTCCACAGTTATCTTTGACAACAAAATCTGGATTATCGGAGGATATAATGGACCTTATCGGAGCAATGCGGTTTATTCCTCTACCGATGGGGTAACCTGGACTACAACCACTAATAACGCTGACTGGACAAAAAGGTTCGGTCATGTTTCTTTCGTTTTCAACAACAGAATCTGGGTTCTGGGTGGTTATGATGTCTCTGGATATTTGAATGATGTCTGGTCGTCAGCTGACGGAATAACCTGGACCCAGCACACCTCAGCAGCCGCCTGGCCTAAGAGATACAGTTTTGCCGGCTTGGTTTATGGCGGGAAAATGTGGATTTTTGGGGGCAAGGGAGTTTCTGGCTGGCTCAATGATGTTTGGTCCTCCTCTGATGGAGTTAATTGGACCAAAGTTACTGCTTCAGCTAACTGGAGAGGTCGGGAGGGTCTGGCCGCGGTTGTTTTTAATAGCAAAATGTGGATTATCGGGGGCTATCAGGGACCGGTCAATTATGCCAGTGATGTTTGGTATTCTACTGATGGAATTACCTGGACTGCTGCCACTCAATCCGCTGCTTGGAATCCCAGGTACCAGCATTCCGCGGTAGTCCATGACAACCGCATCTGGATTACTGGTGGCATCGTCCGGGATGGAGAAGGTAACTGGCTGAATACCACCAATGAAGTTTGGTATTCCTGGGACGGGATATACTGGTCCTGTTTTGAAAACAGGCCTTGGTCGGCAAGGGATGGTCACACCTCATTTTCTTTTAGCAATAAACTATGGATTCTTGGGAGCAACGATATCTGGTCAGCGGCTGTTCCGGGTAGGCCTTCAGGCACCCTGATGCTAACCATTGCTACTAACAACAACGAAGCTGGCACTACCATTCCGGTTCCTGGATACTACTATGATAGTGCCGGAAAAGTCTTCCATCTTAAAGCATTGGTTAACTATGGTTACCAGTTTTCTGGCTGGACCGGGGATGTGGCCAATCCCGCGGCGGCTGAGACAACAACCACCCTGAATTCAGACAAGACGGTCATCGCTAACTTTCTCCAGAAGAATACATACCAGTTGACCATAACTGTCTCTCCAACTGGTTCAGGTTCAACCAGTCCACCTTCCGGTGGCCATTCTTATCCTGAAGGAACGGTTGTTGATATCTCAGCCATTCCCCAACCAGGTTATGTTTTCTCGCATTGGACTGGCGGAGTGAGTGAACCTCAGTCAGGTTCAACCACGGTTTTGATGAATGAAAACAAGACCGTTACCGCCAACTTTATCCCTGATCCGTTTGCTCAGGTTGTAGCCATTGCAGGCGGCCAAGGTCATACGGTATTTTTGCAAGATGAAGGGACAGTCTGGACTTGGGGAGATAATACCTATGGCCAGTTAGGCGACGGGGCCCAATCTAATTTATTTGAACCCACAGCCAGTGCGGTTTTAGAATCAGTCAGTGCGGTTTCTGCTGGACTTTCTCACACCGCTGCCTTGAAAACAAATGGGATGGTTTGGGTCTGGGGAGACAATCGTTTTGGCCAGATTGGCGTAGGTTCAAATCTACCTGTAATTCTTACCCCTTCTCCAGTCTCAAACATTAGCGGAATTACGGCTATTTCTTGCGGCGGAAACCACACTCTCGCTTTAAAGAATAACGGGACGGTCTGGGCCTGGGGTAGGAATGATAGCTATCAATTAGGTCTTGGTGATACCTACGGGACAACTAATCTGATTGTTCCGGCGCAGGTAGTAGGGCCGGAGGGGCTTGGTTATCTTTCTGGGATTATCAGAGTCGCTGCCGGATACAGCCACAGTTTAGCCATAAGCCAGGATGGAAGCCTTTGGGTCTGGGGTGACAATTCTTTTGGTCAGCTTGGTATCGGCCACAAGACACCTAGCATGTATCCGGTCAAAGTAAAAACCCTGTCTGATATCAAAGGCATTAGCGCTGGCGGGACGGGAGTACTTGGGAACCATAGCTTGGCGGTGAAATCTGATGGGACAGTCTGGGCTTGGGGAGCAAACAGCAAGGGACAGTTGGGTGATGGAACAAATACTGAGAAAACTGAACCAGTCCAAGTGAAAGGGTCTGGTGGCACCGGATTTCTGAGTAATATCAGGCAGGTGGCAGCTGGTGGACGGCATTCCTTAGCTCTGGATAAAGACGGGACAGTCTGGGCTTGGGGAGATAATACCTATGGCCAGTTAGGCAATGGAACAAATGAGGGTAGCCTTTATCCCATCGCCGTCTTTGGTCTTCCTGCGATCAAAGCGATAGCTTGCGGACAGCGACATAGCCTGGCAATAGATGAGGACGGTCGGGTCTGGGTTTGGGGAGACAATGGTTGCGGCCAATTGGGGAACGGCACTCAGGTGAGTTCTAATATCCCGATAAGGCTAAGTTCGGTGAGTAAAGATAGCCTTTCTCATATCTTAACAGTTAGCGTCAATCCGGTAGGGGCAGGAATGACTGTTCCTTCAGGGACAAAAAAATATCGGGACAACACTCAGGTAGCAATTACGGCTAGCGCCACTGTTAGGTATCAATTTAGCCACTGGAGCGGAGATACTACCGGGACAGAAACTTGTATTCAGATATTAATGAACGGCAATAAGAATGTGGTGGCTAACTTCGTTCTTCTCCCTGGCATCAAGTGTAAACTTAATATGGTGTGCAATCCAGCAGGCGCAGGCTATCTTGTTCCGGCTGAAGGTGAACATGAGTTTGACGTAGGCACTGTGGTCAATATCCTGGTAGTGCCTGGGTACAGATACAACTTCACTAACTGGAGCAACCAGGTCACTAATCCCCAGGCTAAGGAAACAAGTGTAGTTCTTAATGGGGATACAACGGTCACCGCGTACTTCACCAAACAGGATTTTTCTGCCTTTCCTGATATCTCTGCGGGAAGCCAGCACAATCTTATTCTGAGAGAGGATAGTAGTGTTTGGGCAAATGGTCTCAATAACTTTGGTCAACTGGGGATTGACTCCTTGATAAACGATGCTGGCAATGTCCAGGTGAAGGCTGTATCTGGAACCGGCTACCTTTTGGGAATAATTCAGGTTTCAGCTGGCGGTTCTCATTCCACTGCCTTAGGTTACGATGGTACTGTTTACGCCTGGGGAAGGAACACAGAAGGCCAGTTAGGAGACGGAACCAACACCACCAGATACAGACCGGTAAAAGTTAAATCCTCTGATGGGACTGGAGAACTTTCAGGGATAAGTTATCTTTCCACCGGCAGTGCCCATACTGCTGCAGTGAAGATGGATGGAACTCTTTGGACCTGGGGAAACAATAGTTATGGGCAACTGGGAATTAACTCCACCACTCCTTGTAACCTACCTGTTCAAGTTCACGGGGAGATGAATCGGGGATTTTTAACCAAGGTGAAATCAGTGGCTTGTGGTCCGGACCACACCCTGGCTCTCTTGGAGGACGGAACAGTCTGGGCTTGGGGAAGAAACCATCAAGGTCAGCTGGGTAATGGAACCACCCAGGATAGTCTGGTACCAGTAAGGGTATCAAGTCTCACCAACATTATTGCGATTGCGGCCAGTGGTTATCCGCCGGCTCCTCCTTTTTCTCTCGCCTTGAAAAGCGATGGAACGGTCTGGGCCTGGGGCGGAGGTCGGGACGGTCAGTTAGGTAACGGTCAATCAGGGGAAAACTATTTTTCTCCTACGCCGGTGAAAGTATTTGGACTTACCAATATTATTGCCATTACTGCAGGTGACTTCCATGCACTGGCGCTGAAAGAAGACGGAACAGTGTGGGCTTGGGGAAGTAATAGTCAGGGCCAGGTAGGAGATGATACCTGGAATAATATTCGGACCACTCCTGTTCAGGTAAAGGGGCAGGATGGAGCTGGCTTCCTTACCGGCGTAATTAAGATTTCAGCTGGATATAGTTATTCCATGGCTTTAAAGCAAGATGGCACAGTGTGGTTCTGGGGACTTCAGCAGTTTAATCTTTTTGGAAGTTTATTTTATTCCCTCCCTAAGTACCCAACACCGGTTCCGGCAATAATCAGCCAGATTAATACCTCGGCCCAAGTTGTTTACCTGAAAATGCAAATTTTCCCCTCAGGCGCTGGGACGACCAGTCCCATTGAAAGTATCCATGCTTATAATCCCGGAGCCCTGGTTAATGTCCGAGCGAGAGCCAACAAAGATTATGTCTTCTCTCACTGGAGCGAAGGCGAAACCCCCCTTCTTACTGACAACCTCATCACCCTTGATGCCTCTAAGGTAGTCACCGCTTATTTTGAACCAATGTTTGCCCAGACCGGGGATATTAACAAAGACGGGAGTATCAATATTCTGGATGTTATTCTTTGCCTTCGGATGAGCTTACAATTGCCAGTTATTCTTGGTTACTTGACCCGAAACCACCCTTACACCAAGGAAAATGTGAACCTGGCTGATATGAACAGTGATGGAGAAATAGATATTTCTGATGTGGTCCAGGTCCTTCGGAAATCTCTGGGCAGGGAGACTCCGTCACCAGACCCTTATGCTTCCCGGTCGGTAGTCCCGCCAGAAACCACCCCGGAATCCGTGACAGTAGATGTGCCTGCTTTCCAATCAGGACAAGTTCTTCTTTCCGATGGCACCAGAGTTATTGTCCCGGCCATTACGACTACCTACTCGGTAACATTGTCCCGGGTGACTAACTACTTAGATATTGAAAAAGAACTGGACCTTGAACCAACCGAGGGACTTTCTCCCCAGACCAGCGGAAGTTTGAGAACGCTTCAGCTTCTTTTTGACCAGATACCCAGCGAAACAGAAAAGTTGGTTGTGGCGCCAGTAGTGACCATCCCCAGAAATGAAATCGGCACCCTCAACCCTGACACCATAAACATTTTGCGGGTGATGGAGAAAGTAATTAATGGCCGGGTGGTTAGAACCTATTGTCTCTTACCGGTTCATTTTGACTCCAGCGGCAACCTGGTGTCCAGGGATATTTATCTCGCTGGAGAGCTGGTTAAGGGGGAAGTGCCAGCAGTCACCAGCAAGGGATTAGCGCCTATCTACATCGGTTATGTAGCTTTAACCTTCCAGGGGACCATTAACTGGGCAAGAGAAGCCAAATTTGTTAGGATGGTACCTGACGGTAAGGCAGAGGCAAAAAGAAAACCGATTGACAACCTAAGCGATGTAGAAAAAGAATGGGAGCTGAAAAAACCGATAAAGAATGTTATCGTCCTGGTTCATGGCCACAACGAAATGGAAAAAACCGGGTTACCAGGCCAGTTTGAAAGAAACGCTGAATTTCCCTGGGCCGTTGATTACAAGAGAGATGTCTGGAAATACCTTTATGAAGTTTTCCTGAAGGAATACAAAGAATTTAATTCTTGCACTGTGTTTTTCGAGTTTATTTATCCTACCTGGCGGCCCATCTTCGGTCATCTGGATGATCTGCTGGTGGAGAAAATCACTTCAGAACTGGAAAAGCAACTTTCTTACAATGTAGAAGAGAAAGACAGTTTTGCTTTTAACCTATTCATTGTGGCTCATTCTATGGGTGGGGTGGTTTCCAGAGCCGCTATTGTCAAGTTTCCGGAAGTGCTGGACGACCAGTTTAAGCATTTTATTTCCTGGGGCAGTCCGCACCGGGGAGCAGCTATGTATTCCTTCCGGTATTTGTTGACCAGCCCGGCCTATGAAGCCAAAACCTGGAAAGCCTCAGCCATTAGCACTCTTATGGGGGCCTATGTCGGCCGAACTATCATTGATGCGCCGGGAATTATGGATTTGCGCTGGACAAATGGTTCGCCGGAGGACAGAAGATTCTTGCGGTTTGATGACTATTTCCAAGTTGAAACTGCGTATCAGTCTCAAAGCCACATCTATGACCTAAGAGCCGGCTCTCTTCTTTATAACGAGCGGCTCCAGCAACTTAATGACGTGGATGACCGGGGAAGTAAATATAGTTTCCTCTATGGCATCACCACCCAGGGTGTATCTCTGGCCAGAGTAGATAGTATGGATGCCCTTGACGTTGCCGGTATCCTGTACTATGGAGAGATAGCCATAGGCGCCACCATTAACAGGTTTCTGATAGAAAATGGAGCCAATGTTTTGCACAGCCATCTGGAATCAGACAGTGATGGAGCCGTGCCCCTCGTCAGTATGACTGGGTTGGGACTTAATCCTTCTTCTCTGATAGATGTGGGTAATATTCACCACGAAGCGTACTATCACGAAAGAGATGAGGCAAGGTTGGTAGCCGGAAAGACATTGGAAAAAATCGGATTTAAAACCAATCCCGAATATGACCCACCTGAGATTATCTTTACTAGTCCGGCTGATGGGGACCTGCTGGTGGCTGGGGAAGGCGGAGAAATAACTATTGAAGGCAAGGTAGAATGGAAAGGGTCGAGAAAATTTGACGGCGAAGCGGTAAAAGCAATAAAGATTTTCCAATACACTTATACCGATGAGTTTGAGCACGGGTTTAACTGGGAGGGGCAAGAGGTCACAGTGAGCCAGGAAAATTGGTCAATTGACAGCACCGGGGCTTTCTCAGTCACTTGTAATGTTAGTGAGCCAGAGCAAATTTACGCCTTGAGGGTAGTTGTTATTTTCAAAGACGACACAGAAATGCATGGAGTGGTGATGCTGGGTTGTCCGGATGAATACAAAACGACCGCTCAGGGAGAGACCATAAACTGGAACCTACAGGGGCTGGGCAGGATTTTCCCTATTGACAAAGAAACCTATGTCTATGAACAACCAAAGGCAGGGGAAACTCCTGGGGTTGATGCTTCCGCCACCGTGATCCCTATTTACCGACAGGATAACTCTGTTTATACTCTTTTTGCCGGCAAATACGCTCCTACCGGCGGAGACCCTATTGATTATGTTGAGAACGAGATCCCCTGGGGTAGAGGTTTACAGGAACCATCAGGTCTTAACCAGATGGAAATAGATTTTTCCACCACTTATGAAGACAGCAATGTTTTTGTTATCGCCTATAATGTTATTGACCTGGGAGAAGATGGAGGGACACCTTCATTTGTCAAACAGGTATTTGCCTTTCTCTTCCCGGCGGCAAAGCATGAGAAAGAGGAACTACTCCCTCCCTATTTCCGACCTGAAGAAGTACCGCCAGACCCGGAGGAATAAAAGGGTGAATAGCTGCTTAATGGATTGGGAGTTGGGTAAAAAGGGATTAAATGTTCTAAATGCTCTGAGCAAAAAGTGAAAAGAGAACATTGAGATATAATAATTAGAGGCAAGGTTTATTCGGAAATAAGAGATATATTGGAGAAGATAGCCTTTACGTTCACTTTTGGTTAAGGTATAAATAAAATATAAGAAAATTGAAAATGACAAGGAGGGTGCATGAGAACCAGATATAAATTGTTACTTGTCCTTCTCGGAGGGCTCATCTTTTTCTCCTGTCAGATTTCAGCTATGAATATCAGCGGCCGGGTGGTGGAACTAAATACCAGTAATTTTCAGACTGTTCCGGTGCCAGGCGCCACCGTCAAATTCCTGGGAACAAATATCCAGGCAGTTTCTGACAATCAGGGGAATTTCACTCTCACCGGAGTACCGGCCAACTCTTACGGAATTTCCCTCAGGTCTACCAAGACCAACTATGTTCCCACCTATATGATGCCTATGGGTTATGGTAGTCAGGACATCACTGATGCGGAAATAATGATTTTCTCCAATGATTTGCATACTCAATTTCTTCACCGAAGTGGTGCTCCTTCCCATGTCAATGGGAAAGGAGACATTGTAGGCAGAGTAGGAGATGAAGAAGCCGTCAGTGGGGTAGTTATCAGCGCCAGGTATGCTGACGACAATACTGAGATACCATCTACTGTTATCAGGTACTTCAGCGATCTAATGATGCCAGTAACTGGTTCTACTGGAAACAACGGGATCTTTTGTATCTACAACGTGGAGCCGGATAGACCGATAAAAATTATAGGAACCAAAGCTGGGAGTGCTTTCAGTTCTCCCCTGGTCGTGGGCTATGCTAATTCTATTACTGTTTGCGGCCTCCAGACTGTAAGTTCCTTGCTGACTGTTAATGGAAAGACAATATGGGATGATAATCCGGTTGGTGGAGTGACTGTCTCTGTCCCCGGTACTACTATCCAAACCACCTCTGACCAAAACGGTAATTTTACTCTGACCAACATTAGTCCTTTTTCTGCTTATTTTCTCAAAGCAGCAAAAACAAATTATAAGGATACTTACTACCTGGGTTTTGTTGATGAAGAAACCAAAAATGGGGATGAAGGTAATGCAGAAGTGGGCATTGTTCCGGTAGATGAGTATAACCAGGTGATGGCGGCTATTGGTCAGAGCCATACCTCTGGGAAAGGCGATGTCGCAGGGAATGTGGGAATGGATGGAGTGGTAGTCAAGATATATGATAAAGAGGGCAACCAGGTGAACAAACCTGTGTATTACTTCTCTGAAGACGGTCTGCCTGACCCTTCTCTTACTGAAAGTACAGCTGACGGCGGTTTTATCCTAGTAAATCTTGATCCTGGTCTTTATTATCTGCGGCCGGAAAGATCAGGAATTGAGTTTCCAGTGGTGGTCTTCAATATTTTTAGAAATGGAATCAGCTTTGTGGAAGATATGGAGATTGCTGTCCCCCGGTTTTACAAGTACTCTGAGGTTGCCTGGCAGGTACTGCCTCCAGAAATTCTGCCTAATGCTAATAATGTGGAGATGTTGAGGTTCAATCTCTGGAGAAACTGGGAAAGTGAAAATGTGGTAGTCAATTCTATAACTTTTACAGCCAAAGGCACCGGTAGCATAGCTAATTCTGTTTCTCAAGCTAGACTTTATGGCGGTAGTAGTCAGAATGCTGGTCAGTGGGAAACATTTCTCGGGCAGGGAACTATCAGCGGAAATAAAATTATTTTCAGCAACCTTTCCCTGACTATTTGGGAAACCGGTAATCCAGCCAAGATGGTGTATCTTGTCTTTGACTTTAACGGCACTGCTTCTCCAGGAGAAACATTTGGCGTTGACCTTCTAACCAATACTGACATCCAAGCGGTTGGTCAGCAAACAGGTACCCCGGCAGTCGGTGAAGGTAATCCGGTCATCGGCAAAATCACCACAGTTGCTGCTCCCCAGCCACCGGCTCAACCAATAAATCAGTCTCCAGTTAACGGAACAATCGGAGTGAACCCCACCAACTATTGGTTGGTTGCCAGCAATTTTGATCCGGCTGGCGGAAATCAAAGCTTTATTCAGTCTCAGTGGCAGATTTGGAAAGAGGGGGAAAGTAGCCAGATGCCTGCTTTTGATGAAGAAGTAGGTCCTGTCAATTCTATTTGGCAGCCGGTTCCCCTTGAATCTAACACTACCTATTACTGGCGGGTGAGATATAAAAACGGTGACAACCTTTGGAGTTCCTGGAGCCAGGAAACCTCATTTACCACCAGTGAAAACGGCATCCAACCACCGGGAAAACCAGTAAATCAATTGCCAGAGGATGATGCCAGCGAAATTGGTCTTACACCACTTCTCCAAGCAAGTCAGTTTATTCCAGGTTCTTCTGTTTCTCATATCGCTTCCCATTGGCAAATCAGGGAGGCAACCAAAGGTTACCAACAAACTATTTTTGATAGTGGCCGGGATACTGTTAACCTGACTGAAATAAGGCTCCCTTCCGGGTATCTTCAATACAACCGGACCTATTACTGGCATGTTCGCTATCAGGATTCTTTCGGTGCCTGGTCAGCCTGGTCAGAGGAGACTTCATTCACTACCGTTGGCTACCAAAAAGGAGATATCAACCGGGATACCTACATCAATATCCAGGACGTAATTCTTTGTCTGCGCATGGCCACAGGCAGAAGTGAAGTTGATCTTCAAGTGGCTGACCTGAATGAGGACAATGTGGTGAATATCATTGATGTGATTATGCTTCTCCGATTAATTCTGGGTTTACCCTGGCGGCCGGTATAAGGACCTATTTTCTATCCAGGTCAGCCAGTGAAATATTGTTTACTTATTGGGAAGAAGTTTTGTCGGAATACCTATTATCTTTTTTTCTCCACAGATATCCCGGTTTTTGGTTTCCTTTGAACCACTCTTTTGGTATTACTTGACTGTGGCTTGGCTCGATCTCTTGACACTTTTTTTCAGACCAGGGTATAATGATAGTGAAAATTATTTTCAAAAAGCCTAAAGATGACCAGAGGAATACCACCAGGACCACCGTGGTTATCTAAAGTGCTCCACGGATATGGTTACCGCTACACCTTCCCGCGGGAGGCGGTTTTGCAGGCTTTAAGTGACACCAGAGAACATCTGAGCGCTGAGGATGTTTACCTAATTGTCCACGGCCGATATCCTCAGATTGGTCTGACAACTGTTTATCGGGCGCTGGACCTCCTGGTTAAAATAGGTGTGGTGGTAAAGTTTGACTTCGGGGATGGTCGCGGCAGGTTTGAACTGGCTTTTCACCCGAGCGCAAAAGGACATCACCACCATCTTGTCTGCACTTGCTGTGGCCGGGTGGTTGATTACACTGATTGGCTGGAAAAAGAAAAGGAATTTCTCCAAACAACTGAGAAAGGATTAAAGCAAAAGTACGATTTTGAAATTACAGACCACCTGATTCAGTTTTGTGGGAAATGCGCTGAGTGTAGAAATATGACCAATAAGGTGAAAGGAGGGGAGTAAAATGCCAGGATTTTACGGAACTAGACCGCGAATCATTGGCCAGTGGCCTTATGGCGGCTGTGGCTGGCGGCATTGGTACTATGCTACTGGGAGGCCAGGGTGGTATCGGGCAGCTAAGACCTGGCCGGCCTGGGGCTATTGCTGGTTTGGCTCCC
>JAMWDF010000011.1:4077-10080 GCA_023818865.1 Candidatus Omnitrophota bacterium | reverse complement strand
AAGCTGCTTTTTTAAGGGAGCAGCTGGCAAGGATGGAACAGGAAATGAAAGATATTCAACAGCGACTGGCTGAATTGGCCGATGTGATTTCCAAGAAGCAAGAGGAGCGTTAATTAGCTAGGCGAACTCAGCTAGAAACATTTATGTATTTAGCCTCATCTTAGGATAGTGGATTACCCAGATGGCTTAGGCAGGAGGAAGGGAACTTATCGTTCCCTATGTGGCCTTTTGAGCCTTGATGGCTCAATCAGTCTATAAGTGGCGAGTTTGAAAAAATGGGCTGCCTAGGCGAGGGGAAATTGGCTCTATTCCCCACAAAGATATTGCCCGATTACGTAGAAAGAATTTCTGGCAGGTCAGGGTGGATGATGAGGCTAAAATGTGACGGAAGTAGGTGAGGAATGCGAAACAAACTTCTTATTGTTTGGAGGGAACTGGGGCATCATCTCCCTTTTTCAGTCTTGAGTGTCAGTTTGGGTCTAGTACTTGTAGGGCTACTCTCCTATCAGGCTTATCTCCTGGGGTTTGCCGATATTTCAGTCTTCACCAAGTTACTTTTTCATCTTTTCCACCCGGTCCATCTTCTTTTTTCTGCCATGGCTACCACCGCTATGTTCTGGCAACACCAAAAAAGTCTTGTCAAGGCCTTTCTTGTTGGTATCGTTGGTTCAGCAGGTATTTGTGGACTAAGCGATGTCTTCATCCCCTATTTGGCTGGGTTCCTCCTGGGGGCGAAGATGGAATTGCATATCTGTCTTGTTCAACATCCACTACTGATTTTACCTTTTTTAGTCGTTGGGGTGCTGGTAGGGTTTCTCGCTCCAGGCACTTTGGAAAAACAAGAAGGGGTGATTTTTTCTCATTCTCTCCATGTCGCAGTCAGTTCAGTGGCTTCTATTCTGTATCTGACCAGTTTCGGGGTGGACAACTGGATAGAGAGAAGCGGAGCGGTGCTGGTGTACATGCTTCTGGCCGTGCTCATCCCTTGTTGCACCAGTGATGTAATCTTTCCGTTATTGCTGGTCAAGAACAAGGGAAATAAGGAGGCGTAACTACCATCTTTCAACAGCGTCTATTTGCCACCTTCTTTGACGGGATATTAAAGACAGGCAAAAATATTTGTAATTACTTATCGAAAAGATCTTTCAGGAGACTGATAGTGGAACTACCGGCAGAGTGGCAAAAGAGGATTGCTGAATATCAGCGGAATGAAATTACTGAGCACCATATTTACCAGCGGTTGGGTGAGACAATAATTTCACCTGAAAATAGGAAAATTCTTCAGGATATTGCGGCTGATGAACTTCATCACTACCAAGTTTGGAAAAAATATACTGGTCGGGATATAGAGCCGTCGGTTCTGCGGTTTTGGCGACACTACTGGGTGAGCAAGATTTTTGGCCTGACTTTTGGGGTTAAACTGATGGAACGAGGTGAGGAAAAAGCAGAGAAAACATACCGCCAGCTGGAAGAAAGGATTCCGGAAGCAGAGACCATCTGGCGCGACGAACAAGCGCATGAACTTAAACTTATCAACCTTTTGGATGAAGAACGCTTGCGCTATGCTGGGTCCATTGTCTTAGGTTTGAACGATGCTCTGGTGGAGCTGACCGGCGGGTTGGCTGGCCTTACCTTGGCGTTGAGGAATACTCGTCTGGTTGCTCTGAGCGGTTTGATCGTAGGGATTGCGGCAGCCCTCTCAATGGGTGCCTCGGCCTACCTTTCTGGTAGAACGGATGATAGAAAGGCGCAGCCTTTGAAGTCAGCTTTATACACCGGGATAACTTATGTGGTCACCGTCGTGTTGTTAATTATTCCTTATCTGATATTGAGTAGCCCGTATGCTTGTCTTGCCTGGACATTGATCATGGCTGTCATAATTATTGCCGGGTTCAATTACTACCTCTCGGTGGCGAAAGATATTCCTTTCCGGAAATTGTTTTTAGAGATGGCTGGAATCAGTCTCGGAGTGGCTGGGATTAGTTTCGCGGTGGGATACCTTCTGCGAATGACTCTGGGGGTAGATATCTAATCTGGACCAGGAAAAACTTCTGGCTGGTTGAAAAACTAAAGCTGGGCAAAGTAGACAAAAAGAGGAGGGAAAATGCCTGAGTTTGCCAAGGCTTTTTCTGGCTTGAAGGCTGGAAGGAAGTTGACCCATCAGGAATTAGTAAGAACAATTCGTTTTATGATTGCGGCTGAATATGAAGCGATTCAGTTGTATATGCAAGTGGCTGAGTCCACCGACCATAAACTGACCCGAGAAGTCCTCAAGGATATTGCCGATGAAGAGCGAGTCCATGCCGGTGAGTTTCTGAGGCTTTTGCGGGTTCTTGCGCCTGATGAAGAGAAGTTCTACACTGAAGGGGCTAGGGAAGTAGAAGAAGAAATGAGAAAGCTGAAAGAGTGATTTAGGGGGAGGGAATGGGACGAATCTTTTTTCCTCAGTTTAAAAAAGGGAAATCCGGGTTTAAGGTGCATCCAGGTTTATCTATCCTTGATTACATCCGGGATAATGGTTTGGAAATTCACGCCGAATGCGGGGGGCATGGAATCTGTGGCAAGTGTGTAGTCCGGGTGGACACAGGTTCTGGAAATTTGAACGAGTTAACAGTGGCTGAAAGAAAATTCCCCCTGAATGAACGGGAAAGATTGGCCTGTCAGGCCCGGGTGATTAGAGATGAACATGATATTGTTGTCTTCATCAAGGATTTTGGTACCTACGAAATTCTTAAGTATGGGATGGAACGAGAAATTCCTCTTTCTCCATGTTGCTTGAAAAGGGGTAACTGCGTTTTCTACGGTAAGGAAAAACTGGCTGAATATCAAGGAAAGATTTACGGTTTAGCCATTGATGTCGGGACCACCACGTTGGTCTTTGACCTGGTGGACCTGGAGACAGGTAATATCCTGGCCACGATAGCCAGAACCAACCCACAGATTTCTTATGGGAACGACGTTATCTCCAGGATTGAATATACTTTGATTGACCGGGGAAATGCCAGGTATCTCCCAGTGGAACAACGGCGATCGCGGCTGAAACAATTACAGAAGGCGGTGGTGGAGGGTATTAACAGCGGTCTTAAAGAACTTTCCACGGAAATGAATGAGGCAGTGGGTCAGTTCATTTATGATGTGGTGGTAGTCGGTAATTCTACCATGAGGAATATTTTCCTGGGGCTGGATGTTTCCAGCCTGGGACTGAAGCCTTTTGAACCGGTACATCCGGAGCCAATCACGGTTGCCCCGGAGGAAATCGGCTTGAGCGTGAACCCGCAGGCGCGCATTTACGGAGCCCCTTTAATCGGTGGCCACGTTGGGGCAGATATCCTGGCTGATATCTTAGCCTCAGAGATGTACAAGCAAGAAGAGCTTTCTCTGATGGTGGATATCGGTACCAACGGCGAATTGGTTCTGGGTAACAAGCACCGGCTTATAACTGCTTCCTGTGCTGCCGGAGGTGCCTTTGAAGGCAATGCGGTGAGTTGTGGTACTGGGGCGATTGAGGGAGCGATCAAGGAAATACGTCTTCTAAATGGAAAGGCAATTTACAGTACCATTGGTAACAAGCACCCGGTCGGCGTCTGTGGGTCAGGTTTGATTGATCTTCTGGCTGAATTATTGAGAAGGGGACTGATGAATAGTAAGGCGAGAATAGAAAGTGATTTTTATATCACCCCGGAGCTGAAAATTACCCAGCAGGACATCTTTCAGTTGATCACCTCCAAGTCAGCTATGAAGACCGGCACGGAAATACTTCTTGCCTATTATCCAGCCAGGGAAGACGAATTGAGAAGAATCTATCTTTCTGGAGGTTTTGGCAACTTTATTGATACAGCTAACGCTATGGTTATCGGTTTGCTTCCCCGAGTGCCAGAGGAAAGAGTGGTGAAGATTGGTAATGGTGCTCTGGAAGGGGCCAGGGAAATGCTTTTGTGTCTGGAATGTCGGCAGATGGCAGAAAAGATAGCTCGGCAAGTGGTTCATGTGCGGACCAATGAGCTGGAGAATGATTTTGACTATCTGATAGCCAGAAATATGTATTTTTATGACCAGGAACAATAAAGGGGGAACAATGGAAGAAAAAGGGAAATTGGGGGAAAATCCGGATTATCCTTTGCTTTTGAACGGAGAGAATTTTCAGGAAGCCATTGGTAAATATGGTTTGCTGGTGGTAGACTTTTGGGCACCCTGGTGCGGGCCTTGTCGGATGATGGCGCCGGTAATAGACTCATTGGCGAAGAAACTGGCTGGGAGTGTTGTTTTTGGCAAAGTTAATGTGGACCAAGAGAGTCAGTTAGCAGAAAAATTTGGGATTCTTTCTATTCCTACCTTCATTATTTTCCACCAGGGGCAAAAGGTGGAAGAAATGGTAGGGGCTCTTCCGGAAAGAGCCATTGAAGAAAAATTGAAAAGGTATCTGACCTGAGAAAGACCAGCTCAGTCTGATTTTGCCCGGGAAAGAATAGTGGCTGCCCAGAGGAAGAGGGCAGAAAGAATCATCATAAAGCCGCTGAAGAAAAAAGGAGCTTTTACCTGAAGCAGGGAGGAAATTGTTCCTCCCAGAACTGGTCCCATTCCCGAACCGAGAGCGGAAATACTGCCCACTATGCCGAAGGTTTTCCCGAGATGGTCTCTCTCGGTGGCTAAATTGACCAGGGAATTGATAAGGGGGAGGACTCCACCGGCGGCCAGTCCGTAAATTACCCGCCAAAAAAGGAGTTGTCCCATTGTCCGGGAGAGGGGTTGAATTAGCGAGAAAAAGCCAGCGGCCAGCAATAAAGGGAAAAGAATTTTTTCGTAGCCAGTGCGGTCACTGATTCTTGCAGTGATAATAGCAGAAACGATGCTGGCTAGGCCAGAAGCCGCTAAAATAGAACCGGCGGCTGAAGCTAGATAACGCGGCGGTGCAGGCATTTCCTGGAGGAAAAGAGGCATAACCGGAGAAACCACGGTTCCGGACAACTGGAAAAAGAATAAAACAATCAGGAGAATCATTAAATTAACCTGGGGAAATGTCTGGGCTGTCGTTAGTTTATTACTTCTGTTTTGACTGGCACCATTCTCACGAGGCATAAATTTTTCTTCCACTCCCACCAAAATCAACAGCCCAGCCAGACCGAGAATCATTGAGGAAGCCAGGAAAGAATAGCGATAACCCCAGGCATCAGAAGCCAACCCACCGATAAGCGGACCAGCGGAAGAACCCACATAGACCGCTGTTTGCATCAGCCCCAGGCTGTAACCTGAGTTTTCTGGTGGGGTCTGACTGGCTACCAGAGCTACTGCGGCTACAAAAGTGCCAGTCAGCGTTCCCTGAATTAAACGCAGAATTAACAATTGAGCTGGGGTGCGCACTGTAGCCATCAGGGCCAGGATGACGCAGCCAGAAAACATTGCCCTGGTCAACATTACCTTCCGTCCCAATCGGTCAGCCAGAGTACCCCAGAAGGGGGCGGAAATAACTAGCATCAATGGAGTTGCGGTTCCTAAAAACCCTGCCCAGAGAGCCGCTTTAGCCCGATCTGTCGCTCCCAATTCTTGAATGAAGTACGGCAAGAAAGGAAGGACGAAGGAGAATCCCATCAGGCAGATAGTTTCAGCTAGCCAGGTGATGTAAAGGTTTTTTTTCCACTGGTTCATTGGTCAGGATAAATTCAGCTGGGGGGTAGCTTTCGCTTATGTCGTAAAATGAAGTTTTTAATCTTCTTAATGGTTGATTCCAGATCACGGTTGATAAAGCGAATATCATAGAAACGAAAAAGGCACTCTCTTTCTTTCTTGGTTTCTGCTAACCGCGTCTGGACTTCTGCCTTGGTGAGTCCCCCCCGTTGCCGAAGTCTTCTTTCCTGTTCCTTCCTTGACGGGGGTAAAAGACCGATCAGCTTGGCGTGAGGGAAAATTTTCTTGATAGCCAGCCCACCCTGGGTATCAATGTTTAAGAGCACCAATTTACCCTTGTGAATGTTTTCTTCTATAAAAGACCTCAGGGTTCCATAGTAA
>JAMWDF010000011.1:0-4067 GCA_023818865.1 Candidatus Omnitrophota bacterium | reverse complement strand
GTAATGGCCGTAAACCTTAGCCCATTCTGCGAAGGCTTTTTTCTCTATCAGTCGTTCAAATTTTTTTCGGGAAACAAATTGGTAATCCTTCCCGTTTTCTTCCTTGGCTCTGGGAAGACGAGTAGTCAGAGAGACACTTAAGGTGAGTTCAGGGATTTCCTGGGCTAGCCGCCGGGCAATGGTAGTTTTTCCGGTGCCTGAGGGTGCGGACAAAACAAAAATTTGCCCTTTCTTCATTTCCAGCAATTAGCCGGGCAATTGGCTTCAGGGAGTAGCTTTGCCCTTGGTTTTTAAGTCGTGAATCATCCGTTCAGCGATACCCTTGAAGGAAGGGGCTATCTTCATCAGGTATTCCCACTGAGCGATGGCTTTATCAATCTGGCCATTTTTTTCATAGGCGTGGGCCAGCACATCGTCAACATAGTCAGGATGAGGATGTTTAATGGCTTTTTCCAGATACTTCACGGCATTGGGATAGTCCATCCCTTTGTGGTAGTAAGTCCAACCAAGTTCAAAATAAAGGTCGTACTTGTCAGGATTATAAGTGATTCCTTTCTTCAAAAACTGGACCCCCTGCTGATACCAGAAAATTTTATTTCTGGGGATAGCCAAGAGGGTGTTAACCAGCTCCACTGCCTTATTCCCAGATTCTTTCTCAGCCAGCGCCGTTATTTTGGTCTCATGCTTCTCTAAACTGGCCAGGTAGCCGCGAACCAATTCTTCTGTTTTCCCTTTTTTATCCAGTTGCTCCAGAATGGTCTTGTTTGCCTTGACTGCCTCCGAAATAGCCCGGTACTTTTCCTGCTCGGAAGGTGACCAGTCTTTTTGAATTTTCTCCAGTTGCTCAGAAATCTTTCCTTCATCCTGGCCTGCCTGGACGTAAATGTTATAAGCCATGTGCCAACCACCAACAGCCCAGACTGTAACATAAGTTGGTTGCAACCAGGCCACTGCTTCCAGGAGAGGAAGCATTTTGTAGTGTTGGCCAGAGTGCCAGTATTCTTCTACGTTTAACCAAAGGAGGTCAGCGGCCAACCCTTTGAATCCGCTCAATACCAGGCTCCCAGCCATCTGTCCAGGCATAAGCAATACGCCTGTTTCTAGGTCCTCCAGTTTCTTGTGGTAATCAATGCTTACCTGAAGAAAACGCAGGGGGATAAACAAGAGGATGGCCACAAACAGATTCACCCAGTTCTTTTTCATACTTCCCTCTTCTGGAAGAAGTAAATGCCGATCAGAATAGCGATGACTATGTAGATGATCCCATAGGCTGTAGTTTTGCCCACATATTGCCAGCTTACCGGAACGCCTACCACAACCTTGTCCCGGATGGCAAAGTTTTCGTAATTTGGTACCAAAGTGTAAAGCATATCGCCCAGCCCTTTCAGGATAATGTTTTCTGTCCGTTCCAAAAGCTGCCGGCCGTAACTAGTCAGATGGCCAACGATGTAAAGGAAGAAAGAGAAAATGATATTGAAGGCGTCACTGGTGAAAGTGGCCAGGGCCAGAGTAATAGAACTAATGAGAAGTAACTCCACATAGATTAGAAAGAGAGCTTTAAATATTTCCACGTTAGGCATTGATTTCTTGAAAAGAAGTAGCCCAATGAAAAACAGGCAGAGCAGGACAAAGTTAATCAAGAGAATGAGTTTCTGCCCGATGAACTTCCCAATGACAAAATGGGGCCGGGTAATCGGTTTAGAAAGGAGAGTATAAATCGTTCTTTTCTCAATCTCTGAAGAAATCGCTCCCAGAGAACCGAAGATGGCAATAAGAGCGCCAAAGAATTCAATGGCGGAGAAACTCACATCCTGAATCATCTTCAGTTCTTCTTGGGCAGTAAGAAAAGAAAAAAGCCGGGAAGCGCCAATGACCACAAGACCAAAGACTAAAACAATATAAAGGGTCTTTTTGCGGAGTGATTCGTGAAAGGTGTTCAGAGCGATAATCCACGATTTTTTCATGGCTTCTCCTGTTTCATTGGTCTCTAACCTTATCAAGCTGGATGTTGCTGATCAAACTTCTCTATAGACTTAACAAACAGGTCTTCCAGGGTATTAGCCTGGTACTGACCAATCAATTCCTTGAGAGTTCCCTGTTCAATCAGATTTCCTCGATGGAAAATGGCTATCCGACTGCAGACTCGCTCCACTTCGGAAAGAAAGTGACTGGAGAGGAGAATGGTTTTTCCCTGCTGGTTTAACTGGAGCAAAAGGTCTCTGGTTTCCTTACACCCAATGGGGTCAAGACCGGTGGTTGGTTCATCCAGTACCAGAATTTTTGGATCGTTAATTAAACTAGCCGCCAGCCCAATTCTTTCCAGCATTCCTTTAGAATAGTGCCGGAGGGATAGCCTCTTAGCGCCAGCTAGCCCAACCATTTCCAGAAGCCGAGCGGTCCGGTTATTAATTTCGGCTGGGGAAAGGTCAAACAGCCGACCGTAGAACTTGAGGAGCTCTGGTCCGGTGAGGTAGTCATAGTAATAGGGATTCTCAGGCAGAAAGCCGACATGTTTTTTCATGTTAACATCAAGAGGCCCTTTGCCCATAATCAGGGCTTCCCCGGAAGTGGGAAATAGAACCCCTAAGAGGAGTTTCAAACAGGTAGTTTTCCCTGAACCATTCGGGCCAAGAATACCAAAGATTTCTCCCTCTTCAATCTGGAGATTTACCTGATTTAAGCCGATTACCTTCTTGTTCCAGCCCAGCTCGTAAATCTTGGTTAGGTCTTTTGTTTCAATTAGTGCCATATTTTCCCCCGTTAGTTGAGGCATAAATAAAATTATACCACGCTTCCCCTTAACCGGCAACTCAGAAATTAAAGGTAGATTTTCTCCAGCCGGTGACTGGCTAACCCGCAAAGGATTTCTTGAGCAGCCGTCTGAAGTATTTCAGCCATCTCTTCTACTTTACCTGGCTGGAGAAAGCAAACTTTGTCTCCCTCCTTTGCTTTAATGCCAGAAATATCAACCAGGGTCTGGTCCATGCAGATGGTTCCGATTATCGGCGCCTGTCTTCCTTTGATGACTACAGCAAAACGGTTAGAGAGATTCCGGCGTAAACCGTCAGCGTAGCCAATACTCAATGTGGCTATCCGGGTCTTCTTTTTGGTAGTGTAACTGGCTCCATAACTTAGGGAGCTTCCTGGCGGGACTTCCTTGATGAAGGCTACTCGGGTGAAACCGCGCAGAGCACACTGTAACTTAAGCTTATCCTTCAATCTCTTGTCTGGATAAACTCCGTAAAGAAGCAAACCGATTCTCACCAGGTCAAAAGACTTCCAGGATTCAGGAAGATTTAAAAGAGCCCCAGAATTAGCCACATGCTTCAAAGGGAAAAGAGAAGCCAGTGGATGCGTGAGAACAAGTTCAAATTGTCTCAGTTGCTCCCGAGCATAGGTTTTGTCAGCCGCCTCAGCCGTCGCCAGATGAGTGAAAATGCCTTCTGCCTTTACCCCTGATGTTTCAAAAAGTTGAGGGAAAAAAGAAGAAAGCTGGGAGGGCCTAAGACCAATTCGGCCCATCCCTGTGTCGATTTTCAGGTGGACTAAAGCGGTTTTCTGAAGGCGGAGAGCCACTCGGGAAAGACTCCTGAGCAAAGGCAAAGAAAAAAGAGTCAGTCTAATACCAGCGTTTACTGCCGGTTCCAGTTCTTCTTTCAGGACCGGACCAAGGACAAGGATCGGCTTGGTGATACCTGTTTTTTTTAATTCCAGGGCCTCAGCCACAGTGGCCACCCCGAAGCAGTCAGCCTCTTTTTCCAAGCAGGGAGCAATCGCTTTCATTCCCAAACCATAACAATCAGCCTTCACGCAGGCCATCACTCTTTTTCCCCCAGTATACTGCCTGATTTTTCTCAGATTTTCAGCAATCTGACTCAGGGAAATCTCAAGCCAGGCTCTTTTAACCACTTCCCATCTCCTTCAGGATTTCATTAACAGTTTTAACCGGATTGCTTGACTGGTACACCGGACGGCCAATCACTAGGAAATCAGCGCCATTAGCCACGGCTACTTTGGCAGAACCAGTTCGCTTCTGATCGTCGCCAGTTTCCTGCCCCCTGATGCCA
>JAMWDF010000182.1 GCA_023818865.1 Candidatus Omnitrophota bacterium | reverse complement strand
TTAGGTAAAATAGACTATTAGCCCATTTGCTTGACAGTTGGAAAAAGAAGAGATACAATCCAAGATAAAAGGGGGAAGAATGGGTAAGTGGCTCTTAGGACTTTTGGTGATTTGCCTTCTTTTCAGTGGCTGTGAGACCATTCAGGAACTTTCTCCCAAGACGAAAACCGGTGCTGGAATTGGCGCGGTAGCCGGTGGTATCCTTGGAGCCTTAATTGATTCTAACAAACCCTGGCGGGGGGCTATTATTGGTGCGGCTGCTGGAGCTGCAGCTGGCGGACTTATAGGCTATAAACTGGACAAGCCCCACACTGCCAGCATCGTCAACGATGCCGCTGCCGAAGCCGCCAAGCAGAATGCTACTGTCAAGTTTGAAAGAATAACAGAGGCTGGGGTGAAAGAAGAAATCGTGGCAACGCCTGTGAGTACCAAAGATAATTATCGGACTGTCAATGTGAAATACTATCAAAACGGAAAACTGATCACCGAAGAGACCAAGGAAATTAAAATCTAATACTTAGCGTTTTTTTCTTATACCAGGAGGATAAAAATGGCTTCTCTTAAAGGAACTAGGACTGAGAAAAACTTATTAATGGCCTTTGCGGGAGAATCCCAAGCTAGGAATCGTTATACTTATTTTTCTAGTGTGGCCAGGAAGGAAGGGTACATCCAGATAGCCAATATCTTCACCGAAACAGCCGAGAATGAAAAAGAGCATGCCAAAGTGTTTTTTAAATACCTGGAAGGCGGGGAAGTGGAAATAGCCACTGCTTATCCAGCCGGTATTATCAGCGATACCCTGAATAATCTAAAGGCTGCGGCTGACGGTGAAAACAAGGAATGGAGTGTGATTTACTCAGATTTCGCCGACATTGCTAGGAAAGAGGGGTTCCCTGAAATTGCCACATCATTTGAGGAAATCGCCAGAGTAGAAAAATTCCACGAAGCCCGGTATCGCCAGTTGATCAAGAATATTGAAAATGGGGAAGTATTCAGAAAGAAAACCGCGGTGAAGTGGCACTGCACTAATTGTGGCTATATTCTGGAAGGGCCGGAAGCTCCAGCTCAATGCCCGGCCTGCAAACATCCCCAATCTTATTACGAGCTTTTAGCTGAAAACTACTGATTGGGGCAAGTCACTTGTCTGTACTAACCGCTCGGTGCCTGCTAACTACCGGTTATGAGCGAACAAAAGCCTTTCAGTCTTGAGAAAACAGTCTATTATCATGACACCGACGCCGGCGGAGTAGTTTATTATGGTAGCTATCTCAGGCACCTGGAAGAAGCCAGAACTGAATTTTTCCACTCCCGGCAAATTAACCTAAAACAGTTAGCTAACCAAGATATTTACTTTGTTGTAGCCAGAATTGAAATTGACTTTAAATCTCCAGCCTTTTATCTGGACAGGTTACGAATTACCGCCGAAATCAAAGAAATGAGACGAACCTCAATGGTTTGCCTTCAGGAAATAACCAGAGAAAACCAGCTTATTCTCCAGGCAAAAGTATTGTTAGTTTGCATCTCCGGGAACTTCCGTCCCCGGGCTATTCCAGACCAGATTAGACAATCTCTGGCCACCTGACACATAAGAGAGGAAAAGATGCCATTTTTAATTATCGCAGGAGCTTTAATAATCCTTGCCTCGGTGCTTTACAATATCCTTGTAGCCAAAAAAAATCAAGTAAACAACGCCCTTGCTACCATCAAGGTGTGGCTAAAGAATCGATACGATTTAATTCCCAACCTGGTGGCGACAGTCCAAGAGTATATGCAGTATGAACGAGAAACTTTAAGTCAAATCACTGAACTCCGGGCAAAAGCTTCCTGTGAACAACTATCAGATAATCAGCGGATTGAACTGGAGAATAAGGTGTCGCGGCTACTAGGTGGAATTATGGTCGCGGTAGAAAATTATCCTGAGTTAAAAGCTAACCAGAACTTTCTTCAGTTGCAGGCAGTGTTGAACGAAATAGAAGAACAGATTTCAACGGCCAGAAGGGATTATAACGCTGCGGTAACTGACCTGAATAATGCCATAGAAATGTTCCCTACCAACATTCTGGCTAGCCTGATCAATTTAGAAAAAAGGGAACTTTTGGAGATACCGGAGCAACAGCAGCAAGGTTTGAAGGTAAAGGACCTGTTTGCCCAAAAGTAATCTGCCGTGTTTTCTGTCTCCCTGCGTTTTCAGGCAAACACCAAAGAAAAATGAAAAACTTTTGCCTGTCAGTCCTTCTTCCCCGGAACACAAGACTAAAAGAACAAGGGTTCAACCCGGCGAAGAAGGTTCCGCTATTATGGTTAGTCAACAATTACTCTTTTCATTGGTTAGCCCAATTTATCCCAAGGGCATCAGGTTTCTGGGGATAACCCCTGGCGCCCTGGGTCTTGTGGCTGTCTATTGGTGGAGGCAGTTGGGAAAAAGATTGAGCCAGTCTCACAACGAAAGAGTGGCCGCTATCCCTTTGGGGGAAAATTTCCTTGGGCCTCATTTTGCTCTTGGCCGCTTGCTCTCAAAGGTGACCAGGCGGATTACCAGCTTATCTTTTTCTCCGAGGGATTCATTGAGGGACTGAATTTAAACATTAGTATCTGCCAAGAAAAACTCAGTGAGATTATGAGTAAATACCAGTTTGACGTTATTGTTGTCGGCGCCGGACATGCTGGTTGCGAGGCTAGTTTGGCTTCAGCCAGAACCGGGTGGGAAACCTGTTTGGTAACTTTCAGCCGGCAGACCATCGGCGTTCTTTCTTGTAACCCAGCCGTGGGCGGAGTGGGCAAAGGACAGTTGGTTAAAGAACTGGACGCTTTAGGTGGGCAATTAGCTCAAACAGCTGACGCGGCCGGTATCCAGTTCCGGCGGCTTAATGCTTCCAAGGGTCCGGCTGTCTGGTCATCCCGAGTTCAGGTAGATCGCCATCTTTTCGCTTCTTCTATGCAGACAGTGATTACCTCCCAGAAAAACCTCCAAGTGGTGGAAGGAGAAGTTACTGAATTGCTGATAGAAGATGGGGTAGCTGTCGGAATTAGGTTGAACAAGGGAGACAGCCTCCTTGCTAGGAAAATCATTCTTTGCCCAGGCACCTTTCTAAACGGTACCATTCATTTGGGTCTGGAAAGTTTTCCTGGAGGGCGGCTGGAAGAACAAAAAGTTAGCCAAGCCCTGGCTAAAGAGATAGCCAATCTTGGCTTCCGCAGTCTCCGGTTTAAAACCGGTACCTGTGCCAGGTTGGATGGCCAAACCATCAATTTCACTCGCCTCACTCCTCAGTATGGAGACGAGCCACCCGTTCCTCTCTCCTTTTCTACCAGACAATTGCGGGTAAAACAGGTTGCTTGTTACCTCACCTATACCACCGAACAAACTCACTTTTTGATCAGGAATAATCTTAGCCGTTCTCCGCTTTATACTGGCAAAATAACTGGCATTGGGGTGCGTTACTGTCCTTCAATTGAAGACAAGGTAGTCAGATTTAGCCATCATCCTCGGCATCATATCTTTCTTGAACCTGAGGATGCTTCAGGCCAGATTTACTATCCTAATGGTATTTCTACCAGTCTTCCCCAGGATATCCAGGATGCCTTTATCCGCACCATTCCCGGGCTGGAAGAGGTGAGAATTTTAAGGTATGGATATGGCATTGAGTACGATGTGGTGGACCCGACTGAATTAAAGCCAACTCTAGAGACCAAACGCATCAAAAATCTTTATCTTGCCGGGCAAATTAATGGTACCACCGGATATGAGGAAGCCGCGGTGCAGGGACTTCTGGCTGGACTTAACGCTTCCCTTTCTTTGAAGGGCAAGGAACCATTGGTTCTCGGTCGGCATGAAGGCTATATCGGAGTGTTAATTGATGACCTGGTTACCCGAGGAACTAATGAGCCATACCGAATGTTCACCTCCCGGGTAGAATACCGCCTCCTGCTGAGGGAAGACAACGCTGATCTGCGCCTGACAGAAAAGGGATATTTGGCTGGGCTGGTCCCAGAAGAAAGATGGCTCCAGGTTAGCCAAAAGAAAAAAATGCTGCAAGAGGCTATTGTGGTTTTGCGCCAAACCAGGATGAGTTTTTCTGGAATTACCCGACCGGCGGCCGACTGGCTGCGCCAGCCCAATTTCCCTATTCTTGAGATTTTTCACGTCCTTCCCAAGGAATTCCCGGAAAAGGTAATCCAGCAGGCAATGATAGAATTAAGATACGAGCCATACCTAAAACGACAGCTGGCTGAGCGGCAACTGTGGGCGGAACTGGAAAAAATTGCCCTCCCTGAGTCTTTTGATTACGAACAATTGCCTGGCCTTTCTCTGGAAATCAGAGAAAAGTTACGCCACCATCGACCAACCACCTTAGGGCAAGCCTCAAGAATCTCTGGAGTTACCCCCGCAGCTATTTCTTTAATACTTTATGCTCTTAAGAAAGGGCAGTATCCATCCTCAAAGCCAAGCAGAAAAATACAATGAACCGCTATCGTCGTTTTTCCACTTATCTCCGGGAAAAATTTGGTTGCCGGGTGCACCGTCTCTGCCTCAATGCCGGTTTCTCCTGTCCTAACCGCGACGGAACGCTCAGCACAGAAGGATGTATTTTTTGCGACAATCGCGCCTTTAGTCTCACCGAGGCGACCCCTGGGAACTTAGAAAAACAAATCCTCCAGGGTATGGTGGCGATGAGAAAAAGGTTTAAGGCGGAAAAATTTCTGGCTTACTTCCAGCCTTACACCAATACCTATGCTCCGGTCTCTGTCCTCCGGGAAAAGTATGATGTCATTAAAAAATTCCCGGAGATAGTGGGATTGATTGTTGGTACCAGACCGGACTGTCTGGA
>JAMWDF010000181.1 GCA_023818865.1 Candidatus Omnitrophota bacterium | reverse complement strand
CAGGCCTCATTCTGGAAAGTGCCCTAATTAACCTGAGCCAATGAGTAATCCCTTTTCTCAGGTCAACCACGAAACTGTCTAGACCGGCTTCCTGAAGGGCGAGACTGAAAGAACCTTTACCAAGAAGAAGGAAGAATTTCAGGCGAAAGTTTTTAGCTTGAAGTGCCTGCCCGAGGAGCAAAAACATTTTTTCTGTCCCGCCGATTTCGGCTGCAGACAGAAGGTAGGCCACCTTGGGATAATTGCTCTTATCGTTCATAAAATGGCTCCAGAAGCGGAGAAGGGATTCCCTTTCTTATCTTCATTTCTGCCAGGCGACCGGCGATTCCCGCCTTGGGATAACAATAAGAAAGTGAGGCGACGGTTAACTTTTGATGCTGGTTCCAGATGGCCTCGGATATTTCCGCCACAGCAGGGCCGGCAACTAACGTCCTGTTTGGTAACCTATCCAGAATTTCTGTAATTTTTCCCTGTTCAATCTTTGGTGGGGTTATGACGACTTGGCTTGGGTCTTCAGAAATTGAGTAATAAAAATTACCTCTAAGAGCATTAATTAGACTGCATACGGGAAATTCTGTTGAGTAAAAGGCAAAAATAATATTTTCCGCCGAGTAAATTCCGTAAAGTCTTTCTCTCCGACCAATAACGAGGCCCTTCGCTAAACTCAGTCCCACTCGCACCCCAGTCCATGAACCTGGACCGAGTGACACGGCAACCCGATCAATTAAAGAAAGAGGTAGCTTATTCTTCTTCAACAAATAATCTATGCGTGACATTAGGCTGCTGGCAATATCAATACTTTGCCATTGGACCTCGTCTATTATTCTCCCGTCTTTTAGCACCGCGACACTGGGGTGTTCAGTGCTGGTTTCAACTGCAAGGATGGTCATGGTAAATTCCCTGAATAGATTTTCAAAACAGCCCAGCGCATTAAGTAGAAAGAAATAGCTGCGACAATAAGGCCACCAAAGACATCAAGGGGGAAATGCACTCCGACATAACAACGGGATAAGCCAGCCAATCCTCCTACCAACCACCAGAGATACCATTGTTGAGGTTGAAACCAGGTGAGAAAGAAAACTGCACTGAAGGCAGTCTGGGTGTGCCCGGAAGGCCAGGAGCCACTTTTCAAGACCGAACCCAAGATATTCACAGATTGCCTTTCAGCAAAATATATTGCTGGCCTTGGTACCTGGAGCCATTCTTTAAGAAAATGAACGGCCAGACCTCCACTGATCAGGGTTGTGGCAAAAACAAGAAAATACGGCCACCACCTTTTCCTCTTTTTCCTCCAGATGATGAAAGAAACAATGGGTACAGTTATATAACCGGAACCGAACCACCCGACCAGGGAAAAAAACCGATCGACTACCTGGTTTTTACCGCTCCAGCTGTTAACTTTCAGGAAGCATGTCACGTTCCATTTCTGGATTTTCTCCCAGAGAGAGCGATATTTCACCGGAGCAGAGAAAATATTTTCTTGAGTGGCCCGGGTGTCAAAACCATAGCAACGAACGATAAAGAACTTCTTGGCTATTTTCCCTTTTAGGAAGATGGTAACCGTTTCCTTCTCGCTGAAGTTTCGAAAACGATACAGAGAGGATGGGTTTATAAAAAAATGTTGGTCGGCAAAATAGAGCCCATTCCTGTTCTCCAGGTTTTTCCTGAGGTTTTCTCTCCTTTGCCATAAGTCATATTGGTCCAAAGAAGGGCTTAAACAGTACAGTTCATAATCTGAAGGAAGATGGAAAGCAATCTGGCTGGCAAGATAAAACTTATGGGTAAAGATGAAAAAGTTTCTTTCAGGTTCTTGTTGTTTGATGGTCGCAATCCTTTCCGCAATTTGCGGCCAGCCGACCAGGTCATTGGTCGGGTCCACCTCCGAAGGAATAGGTAGGGGTTTAAAAACAGCCTGGACGGGAATAATCAGAGTCATAATGCCTCCGATTACCAGCGAGGCAGTCAGGAAAATACGAAGAATCTTATTTCGGTGGCATCCGGTGGTAATCCATTGGGCAATTGTATCTCCCAAGGTGGGCATCAGGACCAAGTACCCCACTGCTGGCCAGTGAGGGAGTACTTCGTTAGCCAGAGAAGAAAGGCCAAATAAGAAGAAAATAGGCAAGGCGAAAGAGAATGCTAATTTAAAACGGTCGTCTCCTAAGAAAGAACTCACTCCTGTTTGAAGAAAGGTGAAAACAAAAAGGACAAAAAGAAAAGGAGAGTATGAACCTGCCTGAGCGGCCAGATTCCTAAAGAATATCCTGGCAGAAAACAATTGCGACTTACCGAGTCCGTGGCTCATTTGAAATTGGAATGATATCCAGAAATACTCCCAATTCCAGATAAGTATAGGCAGAAGAAAAACGAAACTAATGAGTACAACTAAATAGGGTTCTTTTCGGCGGAACCAGAAACGCATTTTCGGCGTGATGGCCACAAAACAGAGCAACGCAGGATACATCAAAATTGCGGTGTACTTGCTTAAAAGACCCAGGCCAAGGGCTATTGCTAAAGAATACCACCACTTGGCTGTTTTTTCTGGGGTCTCCAAACTTATCCGGTAAATCCTGCTGACTAAGTAAAAGGAAAGCATCCAAGAGAAACCAAGAAGAGTTTCCGGGACAATCATCAGGCCACCAATTGCAGAAAAAATAGGAATTAGATTAAAGAGAGCTACACTCCAGAAACCAGCTCTTTCTCCAAATATCTGGCGAGAGGAAAGAAAAAGGAGCCACATTGTAGCCACACTGCTGAATATTGCTGGCAGTCGCACGGTCAGATACGAATGGCCGGCTATTTTTACACTTAGCCAGATAAGCCAACCTACCAGAGGAGGATGGTCGTAATAAGAAAGAGCGGGATGAACAGCATATTGATAGTAATGGGCTTCGTCCACGCCTAAGCCAAGATACCAGGCGAGAAAAACGCGGACGATGGTAGTTAGGGCTATCAGTATTAGTGTTCTGATTAGATATTTCCTGTTGTTTCTTTTATTTTCTTCCCTGTCCATTTCATTCTTAACCATAATACCCGCCATAAGTAACGACCGAGGATACTCAATTTAAGTTTTGACCTACCCGCTTGTCTCTCATAAAAATAGATAGGCACTTCTACCATCCTAGCTCTCAGTCTTTTCAGATGAAAATTGACTTCAGTGACGATGAATGGGTCAGAGGCATGGAGAAAAGGAAGAATCTTTTGCAGCACTTCGCGGCGAAAAAACCTAAAGCCCGAGGTGGGGTCGGTAAGAGTAATGCCTAAGAAAAGCCGAAGATAAAACCTAGCCCCACCGGTTACCCAGGAACGCAATACTCCCCTTTTTTCTTCACCACCTCCAGCAATATAACGAGAGCCAATAGCCACGTCAGAATCTCCTAAGGCGGCCAGGAGAAAAGGGATAAAATGGGGATGATGGGAAAAGTCTGCATCCATCTCGCCAACAATGTCGCTTCCTGCCTGGATGGCTCTTAGGAAACCTTCTCTGCCGGCTAGTCCCCGACCGCGCTTACCTTTTCTTACCACCACAGTAACCAATGGGCAGTTTCTAAATGAGTCTATCACTTTTTGCGCGGTACCATCAGGAGAGTTATCGTCAATCACCCAGATATGTATTCCCGGAAAGTAGCGAAAAATTTCATGGATCAGCGGGACAATCGTTGCCGCTTCGTTATAAGTGGGGATGACAATGGCTGCTTTTGTTTCATTCACGGAGTAACCTCAATACGAGTTGGCTAACTTCAACTGGGTCAATGGCTGCCATGCAGGCTGGATAATCTGGGCATTCCCGGCGGTAACAACATTGGCAGAGCCAGGGAGTAACAATCTTTTTGACTAAGCCATAATCTTCTATCTCAGCGGCTGAAGTGGGACCGAAAAGAGCGACTACTTTCTTGTTTAATCCAGTAGCTATATGAAGAGTTAGAGTGTCACCGGTGACTACCACGTCGCAAAGATTGACCAGGGCAAAGAAATCAGAAAGCGAATTATCCGCACCAGTATTCAGTACTATTTCTGGATACCTGGCAGCCAGACGATTTAGAGTGTTTTCTTCTTCTTTTCCCCCCAGGAGCAAGATTCTATTTCCTTGTAAGCACTCTATCAATTTTCGCCAGTTCTCTTCGGGCCATCGTTTGGTGAGCCATCGGGTACCGCTGCCTGGATTAATTCCGATTACTTTTTTCCCAGCCAATCTGTTTGTGAGAGCGAAAGCCATGGCTTTATTTGCTGAAGCATTGCTGATGGGCACAATAATTCGACCGATTGTTTCCAGTTCCATAATTTGAGCCATCCACCGTTGATAACTCACTCGTCCTGATTTTTTTGCCTGGTCATTATGGCTAAGGGCAAACCACTGACGGGCAGCAGAGTTGGAAAAAATGATCTTTCCGGACCGGTCTAACCAAAAACCTACGCGCTTTCTGGCTGGCGCTATGGCGGCCAGGAGCAGACTTTCAACAGATAGGTCTAGATTGATTATCAGGTCAAACTGAAGAAAGGAGACTGCAGTCAGATAAAAGGCTGAAGCATCTGTCCAAACCTCATCTATCAAAGGGTTATTTTCTAGGAGTTTTTGACTTTCTGCGGCCGTGAGCCAAATAAACCTGAAGTAGGGATAACGCTGGCGGAGAGGTTCAAGTAAGGCGGTGGTCCGCAGAACATCTCCTAGGGCTTCTCTCTTAATAATCAGAAGGGACCCCGAATATGGCTGATAGTGCTGGCAGGTATGACAGCTGACTCCATCTTTCTTATGAAAGGAACAAGGTCTGGATGAATGAAAAAAGCGACAGTCCTGTTTAATTTCCATGACAGCTGGTTTAAATTGAAGCCAGAAGGGATGTAATGGTTT
>JAMWDF010000180.1 GCA_023818865.1 Candidatus Omnitrophota bacterium | reverse complement strand
CTTTTTTCTGCCTACCAACCAACATTGGGCCAGGTAGGAAAACTACTGGCTAAAGAGGTGGCTTCGCCCTGGGAATTACCCTGGCAGGACGGAATTCTTTACTGCCAGGAGAAAGGACAACACCGATGGGTGAAAACTCAGGATTTGCTGGAAGAAGAAAAAAGAAAAATTGAAGGGCTGTTGAATCAAATAGAGTCCTTATCAACCGGGACAAAGATTGAACTTCTGGCTAAGAAAGCTAAAGAGGTGAAAGAGAAATACACCAGCACTCTTGCTTTTCCCATGGGTTCTGAATTATTGCTGGAAACGAAAAAGTTAAGAGAAGAGGCTACTGAGTTATATTGGAATTTAAAAATTGAGGAGGTCTTGAAATGAAGAAGATGCTGGTTTGTTTTTTAGTTTTACCGATGGCGTTACTGGCAAAAACTCCATACCAGTTTCTCCAGGAAGCGAAAAAACCGGAGTTTAGGAAAGGGCATACCTTGCTTCCTCTCTCCCGATGGGGCTGGGAACTAGCCAATGATGTTCGGATAGAACTAGCCAGAAATTGGGGTTACGGATTGGAACTAAATGAGCGAATTGACCCGGAAATTTGCCAGATAGCCAGCAAAGAAGGATTACCTATAGCGATAATTATTCCCAGGCCGCTTCACAGACTAGGCAAAGGTTTTCTAGATGGCTTAGCTGACCAGGCTTTCTGCCGAGATGAAAACGGCCAGGTGGTGAAAAATGTTTTTAGCCCAGAGGCACCAGAGATAATTTTCCAAAAGACCGGTGAGTTTACCGTAGACTTTCTGAATAAATTGGCGGAGAAAGCCGGGAAAGAGAATATCAAGATTATCCTCAACGGTGGCGAATATGGACTGGGGGTTTACGGCTTTGGCTCAAAATACTGGCAGAAGGACCCGGCGATTCTTAAGGCAAAAGGAGAGAAATCGTGGTTTGACTATATTTCTGAAAAAAAGGCTAGCCAGGAACGAATCATTTACCAGACAGTGAAGAAAAATTTTCCAGCCGCAGCTTACATCTATTACCACACTGAAGGGACGCACACCAACCGATACGCGGGCTGGTGGCAATGGAGTTATGACTACCGGCAGATGAGAACCATTTCCGATTATCCAGCCACCTCAATTTACTATGGCCATTTCACTTCTGATTTTGACCCGAAAGGGGCTTACGGAGATATGCTCACCCAGGCGCTGAATTCTGTGGCTCAGCAACTCCAGTTTGGCGATAACCTTTCTTACAACTGGCTAAATGCTGGCTGGGAAGGAAATAAGAAATTGGCAAATTTATCTCTGTATATGGGCTATCTTAAATGTTACTACACTGCCGGGATGATTGGTGGAGTGGCTGGCTACTTCAGTCTTCCGGAGAAGGGCGGTTTCAAGGGGGACCAGGGAGAAGAAATTCCGCACTGGCTGGCGCAGATGATGGTTCTGTCTTATGTCCACGGACTGTTTTCCCACTTAGAAGACTATTTAAGAGACGGTATTTTATTACCTGGGCCTGAAAAACACCGATGGAGCAGAAATTTACCGGCTTATGAATTTCCCACCGGAGACCCCTATCTTCGGGTACTAGTCAGGAAACATAACCAGGGACAAAAATGGTTGGCCACAGCCTGGGCGATGGATGGAAAAGAAAGGTTAGCGGCCGTAGAAATTCCAGAAATTGGTCGAGTGGAACTGTTAGCCCGGGGTTGTGGGTCTGTTTACCTGGTGGCAAAAAAGAACGATAAACTTGAGAAAAAGCAGGTGGACGAAAATGTAGTCTATCCCAGCCAGTAAAATCCACTGCTGAGCAAAGTTCCAGGAAAAATGAAAAGACGAATTTTTCTCGGGCTGATTTGGTGCTTGGGACCAAGAATTCTCCTGCCAGAAGGAAAGCCGGTGATTGAAGAAAGGCTCAACCAGGCAAGAAAAATATACCAGGAGAAACTAAACCTGATTAGCTCTCTGGAGAAGGACCTAATCTTCCTGGCTAATTTTGAACTGCCCGGAATAGTTTATTTCCCTCCTAACAGATTTGTCCGGGTGCCCCTGGCTGAAAGTCATTACCGGCCAGGCCGTTATGGTCAAGGCTATTATTTTGAAAAGCCAGGGCACAACCTGTTACCCGAAGAAGTGGCTGATGCGGAAAAGACAGCGAAATGTTTCCGAGCAACTGGTGGAGCGGCGTTAACTCTTGTCACTGCCGGTTCACCGGTGGGGAAAAAATGTCTTTCTATAACTTGCCCGGCAGCCGGGACAGGGTTGATTACCGGTGCTTGGCCAGTTGCCTGGAAAAGCCGTTCTTGGCATGAGAAAGAGTGGACACTTTTAGCCTCCTGCTATGTTAAAGGTCCAGCCGGAAGTAAAGCAAGGCTGGAGGTTTCCTTTCTGGAGAAGGAACTGGTGCTTAATCCACCCAAAAAAGGAGAACCAGACCCACCGCCACGGATTCCTGATAAAACCGGTCCCCAGGAAGTAACGCTGACAGGGGAATGGCAAAGAATTGCTTCCTGGGTGAGCGGGGATAGTCGATTAAGAGAAAGAGAAGCAGTAATTACCCTTACCTACCTTGATTTTTCCAGCGCCACCTTACTTGTTGATGGTTTTCAATTGGAGCAGGTTAGAAATTATCCCCATCATCATTTAATGCCCACTACCTGGCTGCCAGGAGGTCAATCTCGGTCAGCCACTTTTGTTAACATCGGCACTCCCTTGAAAGAAATCTTCCCGGTAGAAGAAGGAACGATATCTTTCTGGACGATGACACCCAAAGAATCTAATCTTAGCCAGCCTGGCGGTCTTTCCTGGGTATCGTTTGGTAGTGGCTGGAGACCTCACTGGGCGATGAGTGATTACCGGTTTATGGCTGGAGGTGAAGGGTTCTGCTATTTCAATAGAACCAATGTTGGCGATGGCCATTGGCACCATGTTGCATTAGGTTGGGATAGAGAAAAAGCTTGGGCCTATTTAGATGGAGAAAACAAGTTTACTTTTGACCGGAAGAGAGCAGACCTTTCTGCGTTTCTGGAGGCTTATGTTTTTCGTCTTGGTGGAGGAATTACTGACGGTCAGGCAGCCAACTCAGTGATGGATGAAGTAGCGATTTTCCGGAGAAATCTGCGACCAGAAGAAATCAAAAGCCTGGCCCAAGGGATTAGCTTGGGACTTTCCAGTCAGGTACTTCTTTCTCTAGAGGGGAGAGCCGTCTTCTACCGGGATGAGAAAAAAGAAGAATTGGTTGTCGGAGTGATTGATACTGGCCGGCAGTTTACTCGGTTGAGACTTGACTTATCTCTTGATGGATTAGTTTATGATACTCAGAGTGTGAGCTTAAGAGATGGCTCAGGAGCGGCAAAATTTTCGTTTTCACCCGAGAAATTGAGAGCCGGCCGGTACAGATGTCGGCTGGGAATAAAAGAGGGACAGCTGACCACTTATTTGGAAGAAGAGATAGAAGTAGTGGCCCCTTTACGGCTGGAACATTTTCTCCTTTCTTCCTGGGGAGCCGGAGGCAGTACGGCAGAATGGAGGAATTTTTTCCAGACGCTGGGTTTTAACGGGTTGGATACCTATGATGTAAATGTTGAACGATTGGGCAAGGAAGGCTTTATTTACGGCTGGCATTATAACTTCGGCAATGGCCTCTGGAGTCCAGAACAGAGAGTGAAGGTTAGGGAAGAGGCCAGAATAGAGATAGAAAAACGGAAGGCTTATCCAAATTGGAAGTACACCTTAGTTAACAGTGAAAAAGCCCCCTGGCCAATTCCTGAAGAGCGAGAACGAATTTCCTGGTTTGATGCCTGGGCGAAAAAGGAACTCGGTTTTTTCATCCCGGAACAAGGTTGGCAGTTAGGTACCACCACGAATCCCATTTCTTGCTGGTTCTTAGCCGAGGAGAAACCTGGGTCTGATGGCATTTACCGAGAATCAAGACCCTTCACTTTTTTAAAATGGTGGTACAACCGGGGATGTGGCTGGTGGCGACTGAATGCTGAAGTTGCGGCGGAAATAAAAAAGGTCAGACCAGATGTAAAAATCTGGACTGACCCCCTGCATTATCCTGGCCAAATAGCGGACCTGGATGCAGGCAGTACCTGGAGTTATTCCATCTTTCCAGAGCCCCTGATCGGCAATCTTGAGGAAGCCAGTGCCATTATCAGAGGTTCAGGCAAAGAGTTTTACACCACCTTAGGGATGAACTATGTTGATTCGGTAGCGACCATCACTGGGGATGATGGGAAAAAGAAAACATTAGCGCCCACCGCTGATGATTTAATTCAACAAGCCTGGATTGCGGTCACGCATTTTCCTAGCCACGGGCTACATTACTGGTGTGTTGACGGAGTTTTCTATGGAGAAAAAAATGAAAAAGACTGGTACGCCGAACCGAAAACAGCCGAAAGACTGGGAACTGTCTGGAAAGGAAACTTACTGCCATTAGCCACCATGCTCCGGGGGGTATCCAATGCTCCCAGAAAGCTGGCTCTCCTTCTACCAGAAAGTACTCTCTGGTTTGACGCCGGAGAGGGAAAATGGTGGTGGGGAACAGCCCATTATCCCAATCACTGGAAAAAATGGGTGGGGAAAATGGGTCTACCTTATGACATTGTTAAGGATAACAATATCCAGCCAGGGGTTTTTCAGCAGTATCGGGCGGTTATTTTCCCGATGGCAGAATATGTTAAGGAAAACGTTTACCGGGAACTGGTGCTGGCTGGAGAAACCGGGACGAAAATTATTGTTGATAGCTACTGCCGGCAAACCTATCCAGGCATGGAAAACTGGCAGCAGGAATACTTTTACCGGATGGCCGCGGATAAAAGAAAGGATTATGGGAAGACAACAGAGGAAAAGTTGAGGCAGTTGAAGGAACAA
>JAMWDF010000179.1 GCA_023818865.1 Candidatus Omnitrophota bacterium | reverse complement strand
GTGTGTCGCCAAAGGCGACGCACAGGGCAGAATTCAGCATCAGGATTTTGTTTAAAAAAGTTCGCTTTTGTCCAAAAAAGCGGAGGGTGACGGATTCGAACCCCCATGTCCCCTGCCGGGGACGGCGGATTTCAAGTCCGCTGCCTTACCAGTTAGAGCTAACCCTCCGCAAGATTCTCCTGACAGCCAAACAGATTTCCTCTAAAAACTATTCCCAATAAAATTATACCAGTACCGAAGAAGGTTAGAAATAGCTAATTTAACTTTGTCAGATGAAATCTACCAGACAAGCAGATACTCTTTCTTCTCGGAAGTCCCGCAAAAGCCTAAGAGATCCCTGATACCCCCACAGCTGCTATTTCTTTATCTTTACCCCACTTTGATGTCTGATTTTGGCGGTAACTGTATCATCGACCACTGTGACTATTTCTATTTCCGCCATACTTCTGGCCACTAAATTAGCCAGTTCTTGAAGCGTACCCACATAGTCCACCAAAAGAGTAACCTGTCCATCAACCAACTTGAAATCATTACGGTTGGCAACCTGCAAGGGGAAACTGGCTAAGAACGTAATTAGCTGCTGCTGGGTAATATCCCTGAAAGCTATCTTAAAACGGTGAGCATAAGGTTTTTCACTCTTACGTTCATAAACAAGTTTTTCCTGGTGAAGAGTCAGCCGATTTAGGGAAAGATTCTTCATCGCTGCATACTTCTCAAAAAGTCCAGCGAACCTTTCTACTGTCCCCCTAAATTCCGCCTCAAATTCGGACCGGTCCATTAATTGGGCTCTAAGACGTACCTGAAATACATCGTCCAGTCTTGAGAGTATGTCGTAAAGAGTATTTACCTCCTGACCATTGGAAAAACCACGGATTTCAACATTAACAGTGGTCGGCTTATTGACTTTCTCATACCAAGCTTTCACCAGAAGTCGCGCGAAATCTGGAATGTTTCTTCGGCTGTTAAAAAAAATGGCTTTTTTTACCGCTTCGTCTGGTGAACTAGCCGCTAGGTCGGAAAGGTCTTCTGGCAATATCTGGCTTTGGTCATAATTCTTACTCACTAAGCTGACCATGCCTGGTAGCTCATATGCTGTGAGTTGAAGAATATTGAAGTATCGGTAAGAAATTCCCTTACCGTCAGGATTCTCTTGGCTACTCCCGAGACGAGTTACAGAAACTCCTTTAATCAGAAGCTCAACTTCTTGTTGATAACGTTCAGTTAACCGGTCAGCAGGGATTTCTTTAACAACGATTTCCATTTTACCAAGCAGATCTTTTAGCTCTCCTTCGGTAATCGGCAAATCGTAAGCTTTTGCTTCTCCTTTACTTTCATAAGCTACTTTATCAATGACATCAAGAGTCACTCTCGGTTTTCCTGCCCATTCGTATATAGCCTTTACTGGAAGGTTCTTAAACAAAAGGTCCTTGTTTAGAGGAAGTTTTTTCACCCAGGCCTCAATAGTCACCACAAGATAATCCCCTTCTACGGTCTCTTCTACCACGTTGTACTCATGAATGTATCCCTCAGTCCTGATAGCCAAGTACCGCCGAAGCTCATCGTTCTGAAGAAGCATAGCACTCTCCAGTTGTTCTCCAGCAGCCTGGGCTACTGCCTGCCTTTTGGCTAAAAGGATAGCTTGCTGTCTGGCATTAGGAATAGACTTAGGTATCTTTGCCGTGACCCTTGCAGGCTGTAGTAGCTCTTTTATCGCTTTCTCCGGTTCAAGCTCAAAGGCATCTGGGAAATTAAAGCCTTGGCTGCCAACTCGGCTACACTGAAGAAAGAACAAAATCACCGTCCCAAGAATTATCCCCAATCCCATACTCCTCCTCTCCCTAGGTGCGGGACAGTCTCCACGCTTCTAATGGGTGTTCTTGACTCTAACGCACTTCCTGTCCAGTCTCCAGAGTTCTCTTAGTCTTCACTCGTTCAATTCTAACCGAGGTTGAACGCGAAAGACAGCCTGCTAACCATACTTGTATCCCCATCAGAATCACCAAACCAATCTTTTGGCATAAACTCATCGTTAACTCCGGTTATTCTACCCTTCCTGTCTGCCTTCTTGGTTTTTGGCTGGAACCTCCCGTGGCCGAGGCTAAACCTAAAGCAGTATAGGTGCGTTTTTCATCTCCCATAACTCCCCAGTTAAATTCTGAGGCCGGCTTGTTGTTAATCTTGACGAAAATTGATTCTATGGTTTCCGTAACTATCTGCTCGACTAGTTCAACTTCAACCTTCACTATTCCATCAGACTCAGCAACAATTGATTTGGTGTGATACCCGGAGACAAGCGCATCCATTATCTCACCGTGGGCGCTTCTGGGAATGTTGTTGCGGTCGAGGACTAGGGTAAAGAGTCTACTCCCCTTTATCCGGGAAACAAGTTCTGAGCTTCCGTTCAATTCAGCCCTCAACAAGGCTCTCACAAAATTCTCCGTAAGACAAGGTACCTTAATTTCACTCGCAGCCTTTCTCGCCTGTAATACAAGCGGATGCTTATGAACCGCAGGGTCAGGCTTGATGGATGGATCAATCTTGCATCCCCGGACAGCGTTAAAACCAATCCCAGTTACCACTTCATCTTCGTCTTCGATCTCCTTGATAAGAAATTCCCATTTATCTGTTAATACCCCGTCCTTCTTGAGTTGAGCCTTCAACCCATCAACATTCTCAACTACTTTCTTGATGGCGATCTCCGCCACCGCCCAAGCAAACCCATCTTCGTCACAACCCTGCGAAACAATCTCTGCTCCCTGGACAAAACCCTCACACATCTTAGCGGTCACCTTCTTTGAATTAAAAAGGTCTCTCAAAAGATGGGCTCCTTTAAGAGTGCACCCTTTGACGGCAGTCACAAGGTCGGCCTTCGCCAAAAGACAGGCCCTTTCCTGGGCTTCCACTTTTTTCTGAGCATCTAGCCTCGATTGCCCATAAAGTTGACTACTAATAAGGCCCAAAACAATCGTCCACATCATCACTGAAAAATTTTTCTTCATTTTTTCCTCCCGATTTATTGTGCAACCAAGCTAACATCTCTTACTCTAAACTTCTCCTTCTCGTACGTACAAGATTCAGTTAGTCGTCTGTGCCCCACCTCCTTGTTGTAATTCTTTTAACTCAACATGTAACCAGGTCTCACCAGAGGTCAAATCCACTATCCTTGTTTCGGATCTGTATCCGGGTGCCTCTATTTTTATAACACAACGATTCGCCAAAATCTCCTGGATATGACATGGGGTAACCCCTTTAAAGGTTCCGTTGAAATAGACGCTCGCCTGGGCCGGTTCCGTGCTAACGAAAATATTACCTGGCCTTCGCACTTCAGTCAGATCTCCGGACTTTGAAGGTTCTTCCTGTTTCAAGAGGTAAGACCTCACTAAAGGTTTGTCCTCGGAGAGGTTTAATTCGTCATTTATTGTCTGATAACCACTTTTCTTCAAGGTAAGACGATATTTACCAATAGGCAAAGAAAACTCGGCCGGCCTATCTAAGGAACCAGTATTCCCCAGAGCATCCTGGTCGTCGTTAAGATAGAGAGCTGCTCCGGAAGGTTCCGTCGCCACTATGAATAACACTTTTCTGGGAATCAGCACTTCCTGAACAGCATTTTTCTCGCGCGAAAGCCTTACTTTCATCGTTTTTTTCTCGTATCCTGGTTTTTCAAAAACAAGCGTGTACTCACCCGCCCCACATTTCCACACAAAAGGAGTTTTGCCTATAAAGGTTTTCCCTTCATTGAGTAAGAAAACGTCTGCTTCAGCTGGTTCGGTTTTCACAGACACATTAAGCTGGGAAAGAGTATTTTCTCTCAGAAAATTTTTGAGAAAGTCACAAGCGTGCGTTACTTTTTCTGCTTGTTTCCGTTTTCCTTCCGGGTCAAGAAAATTACTCAGAAAAACAAAGCATGCGAAATTCTCAGCCTTGGTTTCTGGGGTAGCCTCTGGAGCCATGGCTCTTTCAAAATAAGTGTTCAAATAAGCATGCTTCAAAAGCTTCCAAATCCCTTTAGTCACATTATCAACCACCTTATTTTCCAGGTACATTTTTGCCTCTTCGTCTGTTCCGTAAGTGTAGGGCTTACTCCTGGGTTCATTGGGGATAATGGCCCCTGCCACCTTATCACTTGCCAGCTTCACCTCTTGTTTCTCGTCATCGCAAGATTCATCTATTTCTTCCTTGTCCAAAGTATCCAGCTTTATATTCTCTGCATCAATCCTTAACAGTTTCAACACCAGAGAAATACGAGTAGTTCGCCTGGTCGAAATGATGGTGTATCGCGCTAAACTATCTTGCAGTTTCTCTATCTCCCTTGGAGTAACACTCAGTCGTTTCCGCTCTTCCTGAATATTCTCAAGAATTGCCTTTTTTTCCCGATCGTTTCTTGCTGCTCGTAGGTCTACCGTCAAATCATCATATCTTCTCTTAATTTCCTCATATTCAGGATTATTGACAGATTTTCTGTATGAATAAGGAATTTCTGTCTCTGAGTAAACTTGATCCGTAACCACATTGTATCGCAACACTTCTCCGTGGATGGCAAAGTCAGACCCTACCCTAAGGGCTAATTTCCTTCTTTCCTCTGGAAGCATGGCCATTTTTTCTCTATAAAGAGTTGCCAGTTCTTCGGATGTCTTGGGATTGGGTGTCCGGTCTATAACTTTTATTGTCGGAAATTCGCTCATCGCAAAGCCTCTAAGCTTGCCATATATTTTGTGAGAAAAATCGCCCCCGACAGATTCCATCCGCCCAGGGGTGGATTCACTTAATCGGAGAACCGATACCTCGCTCATGGTATTCTTATGAATGTTTTCGAAAATTGCATTTTCCGCAAATTCCTGGTGGATCAAGCCCAAATACTCTTTGGCTCTC
>JAMWDF010000010.1 GCA_023818865.1 Candidatus Omnitrophota bacterium | reverse complement strand
GCTTTCTACCATTCCCTTTTCTATCCCGGCCCTCACTTCTCCATACTGCCCTAACTGACCGCCTATATCCAATCCAGCTCGTAGCCAAGTGACCCGGTGTTCACAGAGAGCCTGGTTACCGGCGTAAATATCAGAGATAGACTGTCTTAACTCAAGCCTGGGCGCCAGAAAGGTGTGCCGGTACGCACCGGCTGGGAGAAAAACTTCAGTGGCGTAAACGAGATTCTTGCCCAGACCAAACTGATTTTCCCAGTAGGCTCCAAACCGATTTAACTGCGACCAGGTGTAGTTAACCAGAAGGCCGTAGTAATTTTTTTCGCCAAAATCGTCGTACAAATAAAGACCAAACCGGAGATAATTAGGGCCCCAGGCCTTGCTTTTCATGTGTAACACCAGCCCTTCCTGATGGTTCTTCTCTTCCACCCGGAAATCAACCAGTTCAAATTCGCCTAAATCGTAGATGCGATTGATGTCCCCCTGGAGTTGGTTTAAATCCAAGCTTTCTCCTGGCCTGACAGTAAGGTTTCTCTTGACCATCTCCGGGGAAAGTCTTCCAGTTCCTTCAATCTCCACAAATTGAGGAATTATCTCCCGGCTCTTGACGGTTCGGCATCTAACAGTGTAAGCCGCATATTCTTCTGGACTAACCTGGTGGCGAACCAGAGATTCAGTCATCTCCCTGGCTGCTTTCTCTCCCAAGGCAATAAGTTCTTTTGCCCGGGAAAACGCCAGAGAAGAAATACCGGGAAGAGCTGGCCGAATTAGGACATCCTTTTCTTTGTCCAGAGTGGCAATTTGCTTTTCAACATTAAGCACGGTCATCAAATCAATTACCTGGCTGGAGACAGCAAGCAAAGAAGTAAGTTTCTCCCGGGGTTGAAGAGAAGAAGTAACATCCACCGCAATAATCAGTTCTGCCCCCATTTCCCGGCAGATGTCTACTGGCAAATTGTCTACAATCCCTCCATCTACCAGGAGATACTCCCCTTTTTCCACCGGGGCAAAGATACCGGGAATAGACATACTGGCTCGCATAGTTTCGGTCAGAGAACCACTTTTCAAAACAACCGGTTTTCCAGTAACAATGTCAGTGGCCACCGCCCTGAAGGGAATAGGGAGCCGATCAAAATCTTCTATTTGAGAGACTGGCAATGTTAAACGCCGCAATAAGAAAATCAGTTGCTGGCCAGCAATTAGTCCCCTAGGCAAATAAAACCGCCCTTTCTTGTAACCAAGTTCAAAATCAGTTGGGTAAACCTGAGCGAGTTGTTTCTGCCTTAAGGAAAGAACTTTTCTGGGTGGTCGGTCTTTAAAGATCCTTTCCCAGTCTGCTTGTAAAACTATCTGCTCAATTTCAAAAGAAGTAAGGCCTGAAGCCCATAAGCCGCCGATGATGGCTCCCATGCTGGTGCCGGCAACACAATCAATCGGTATTCTCAATTCCTCCAGGACCTTGAGAACTCCAATATGGGCTATCCCCCTGGCTGCTCCTCCACTTAACACCAGCCCAATTTTCACTTTTTCGGTCGTAGAAAAGCCTGGTCTGGCCAGAAACAAGCAAGTTGCGGTCGCTACAGTTAAAAAGTAACCACGCATGTTTGTTTTTCCAGAAGGCTAACGGGAAAAAGAAACGCTTTCACCCAAGGGATATTTCTCACTGTTGGAGAATTGTAACTGAAAAAAACAGGCAAACAAAATATTTACATCGGCCTGGTCGCTGTCTATAATATGGCGGCAAGGAGAAATCTTATGAGAAAAGTGAGAATCGGGTTTGTTGGAGTAGGCCGGATGGGACAATGCGCGCACCTAAGAAACTATGTTCTTCTCCCTGATTGCCAGGTAGTGGCAATTGCGGAAATCCGGGAGAAACTGGGGCAGGCAGTGGCTAACCGGTATGGAATCCAGCGAGTCTACAGAGACCATCGCCAGATGCTGGCTAGGGAAAACCTGGACGCTATCGTCGCCAGCCAGCCATTTATCCGCCATGGTCAATTAATCCCAGAACTTCTCTCAGCCAGAATTCCCATCTTCATTGAAAAACCCTTGGCTTGTTCTCTTGAAGTCGGCCAGGCTCTTCTGGTAGCAGTGAGACAGAGTGGAAGCTGGCTGATGGTTGGTTATCATAAAAGAAGCGACCCGGCAGTAGAAGCCGCCAAGGCAGAGATTGATCGGCTGAAAAAAACCGGGCAAGCCGGGAAGATGCAGTATGTTCGACTGACTATGCCTCCAGGTGACTGGATAGCTGGTGGTTTTGAGGGATTAATTGAGACCGATGAAGTGGGGTCTGATTTACCTACTGACCGGCGGCCTGGCGACCTGGATGAATCTGCCTGGAAGGAATATCTGAGCCTGGTTAACTATTACATTCACCAGATCAATTTGCTCCGATTTCTGTTAGGCGAACCTTACTCAGTAAGTTATGCCCATCCTTCCGGGAAACTGTTGGTGGGAACTTCAGTCAGCGGGATTCCAGGGATAATAGAAATGGCTCCTTACACCACTGCCAGGACCTGGCAGGAATCAGGGCTGATTGGTTTTGAAAGAGGGTATCTCAAGATAGAACTGCCACCACCACTGGCAGTAAACCAGGCTGGCCGCTTGGAAATATTTCTGGACATTCCGGGAAGAAAAACTCAGTTAGTTAAGCCGGAAATGCCTCCAGTCCAAGCCATGCGGCGGCAGGCAGAAAATTTTGTTAGAGCAGTGAAAGGAGAAGGAGAAATTCCTTGCGGGGTAGAGGAAGCCTTTCAGGACCTAATAGTCGCCCGGGATTACCTACGGCTCTTAAGAGGAGTTTAAAGCGGATGAAGATTGGTCTGGTTCAGTGGCATATAGTCTGGGAAAATCCGAGAGAAAATCAGGAGAAGATTAGAGCCTTGGTGGAAAATTTGCCAGAGAAACTTGACTGGTTGATTTTCCCGGAGATGACTCTGACTGGTTTTTCTCTAAAGAAAAGAAACAAGGAGGACTCTGGTGACGAGTTTTTCTCCTCCTTAGCTAAGGCAAACAACTGCTGGGTAACCTATGGCAAAGTAGAGGCCAGGTACAATGTTTGTGTCACCTTGAACCGGGCGGGGAAACAAGTGGCGAGCTATTGCAAAAGACATCTTTTCTCCCTCCTGGGGGAAAATCGGTACCACCTGGCTGGGAAAAAGTTAGTCAGTTTCCTATTAGATGGTTTTCGGGTAAGTCCGGCTATTTGCTACGATCTGCGTTTCCCAGCCCAATTTTTCCAGCAGGGGGAAAAAACCGACATCTTCCTCATCATTGCCCACTGGCCGCTTGCCCGGATTGATCACTGGCTAACCTTGTTAAAAGCAAGAGCGATAGAGAATCTCTGTTATGTGGTCGGAGTGAACCCAATGGGGATGTCTCCCCAAGGACAAGCCGGCGGTCATTCTCTCGTTGTTGACCCTGAAGGTAAGATAGTGATGGATGCTAGCCGGAAAGAAGGGATTTTTATTACCACAATAGACAAGGAACTGGTCTGGGAGACAAGGAAGAAATGGCCTTTCCTTAAAGATAGACACCGGTAGGCAGAAAAAACTGGAGGAAAAATGAATTTGCCCCGTACCGATTATCATATTCATACCCATTACCTCGGCTGTGCCAATAGTACCATGACCATCCCGGAAATCATCCAGGAATGCCAGAGTTTTGGAGTGACTTCCTTAGCCATCACTGACCATCTGAATACCCCGGAGCAGATACCCCTCCACTTGAAGATTCGTCAGGAATTAGAACAACTGGAGGCAGAGATTGAAATCTTCTTCGGGGTGGAACTGAATTTTACCAGATGTGATGGCGACTTTGTTTTCAGCCAGGAGATTAAAGATAAAATCGGGTTTCAGTTTGCCATTGGCGGTATCCATACCACTTATCTGGAACAGTACGACCTGAAAAAACTGGTGGAGATTCAGCATCGCCACCATCTAAAGACCTGCCTTCATCCTCTGGTAGATGTCCTGGTTCACCCTTACTGGTTTGGGAAAGGCGAGTTTGACCGGAATAACTGGCCCTGGTTTGACTCTATGAAGGCTATCCCGATTTCCTATATCCGGGAACTCGGTCAGGTGGCCAGGGAAACAGGCACCGCCATTGAAATCAATAGCAGCGCCAATCTGAGTAACTTCCGGTTCAGCCACCAGTATGTGGAAGAATACCTGGAATTTCTGGCCATTCTCAACGAAGAAAAGGTCTGCTTTTCCCTTTGTTCTGATGCCCATAGCCGGGAAAAACTTAAAACAGTGCAAACCTCCTGGCAGGTAGCGGAAAAACTTGGCCTCCCCTCAGAAAGAATCTGGAAACCACCAGTCAAAAGTTTTGTGAAAAAAGACCAGGTTCGGAATTGATTTTAGGGGAAGCAATCTTGTAATTTATTTTTCCTGGCATACTTGGCTAAACCAGCAAGAATATCACGGAGAAACTGGCCATAGTTCAACCTTTCTTCTTGGGAAATAGTCGTTTTTCCACTGGGGCGATGGGGTAACACCAAGCAGTAGCCCTTTCCGTAGGGAACCAGAAAGCCAACGTTCTCACCCAGAAATCTCATTCCTTCTCCAGGCTGGTAACGATAGCCGGTAACTGGGAAAAGAGGTCCGTACTCTTTTTTCAAGGATAGATTTTCTCTGGCCCAGTCATCCGGAATTGCCAAGGCCGCGGGAAACACTTCTTTACCTGAAAGGAAATTTTCTTCTGTTAGGAAAAGTCCAGAACCTTTTTCCAGGGGTAAGCCAGAAATTACCAGCAGTCCACCCTCTTGCACATACCGGTTGAGCCGCCGGGCATCAAGAAGACTATCCACCTTGTATCTACTTTTCATATAATCAGCGTCCCACATGGCCTTCCGGCCAAAATAGTTCGGTCCGAAGATGACTACCATATCATAATTTCTCAGGTCAGCCAGGCGAAATTCCGCGGCCGGAAGAAGGGCAAAATTCTTCAGATTGGCGTAGGCCAGATACTCGTGAATGCCGAAGCCGCCAACGCTGATGTTGGTGGGAACAATCAACAAGGGTTTTTCCCGCACTGGTTTTACCGAAGATTTCACCCGGTTAAAGGCAGCCACATTGAAAGTCCAGACATCTTGGTTTTCATAATCCATGGTTTTTATTCGCTCTTCATCCGGTTCAAAAAAGCCGACTCCATCCATCCCGGCTTTCACCGCTGAGACTAATCTTGCTTCCTTTATCTTCTGAACCTGCTCATCAGAACCAGGAGTAGCGAAATAGCCAGCGACTAAAGCAACAATCTCGGCTTTCGGCGCCATCGTCCCATCAGCAACCAGCCAGTAACTAGCTTCTGGAGAAGAATAGTTATCCGTAAGACTGCCATCAAAAAAACCGCTCATGGTCTGGTACTCGGTGTAATGCAGGCTGGCTACATCAGGTAGACCCTCAAATTGAAAGACCTTCAAGCCTGGATATTGGCTTCGGATATACTGGCCAAAGACCCGGTGGGCAGCCGCGGAAGAAAGGGAACGACAGGCCCAGCGCCAGAAAGCAAACCGTTCTTCATCCTTCCAGATAGGAGCCATTTCCAAGTCAAGGCCGGTTTCCTCCTTCAAAAGACCAGAGTACCGCCGAACGCTGGGCGTATGGATATCTGGTACTTTGTAGTATGGGTGAACTGTTTTTTCATAACCATAATACAAACCAGTTTCCTCCATCAGACACACGCCATAAAGATTTTCCGGACCGAGACTCTTCAGGACTGGCTCCACTACCTCCTGGAAAAATTCCTGCCTTTTTTGCTCATTCAAAGCGATGTCCGGAAAATTGAACCGGTCCCAGTTATAGTCACCATCAGGCCCCCAAAAAATATCTAGAATCACCTTCTTTCCAGCTTTCTTCAGAAGTTTGTACCGCTGTCTGGTTTTTTCCGAAATAAACCTGGCTGGAGGTCTCTCCTGGGTAAGAACGTAGACTACTTCCGGACTGGTCAAAATACGCTGAAAACCTTGTTCGCTGATTCCGTCCAAAGAACCAGACCGGTAAACAGCCAGGCCTACTTCCGCTCCGACAGAAAGAGAAAATAGCCAGAAAGCCGCGAACCAACTCATAACTACCCGGACCGATAACTTTCGTCTGACCATTTATTTCCTTAGTTTCTCTTCAGGGAAACCAAAGACCGCTTCTTTCACCGGAGCGTTAGTCCAGACTCCCCGGTAAATCGCCGCCAAACCAGCGGCATCCTCTTCGGTCAAACCCCAGAAGCCAAAACGGCTTTCCTGAACAGGCTTCAGATTGAAGTTGTCAAACCGGTACCAGAGACGGGCTTGGACATGGGTGTATTTCTTGCTCCAGTCGCTGGCCAAAACCTGGTCTCTTTTCAGATGGAAGGCATGAAAATCAACTGTAATATCAGCGGCCTTTTCCGGTTCAAAAAACATGGCTAAGCCCCGTTTTTCTCTTGTATTGGCTATGCCAAACCAACCTTCCTCAACCTTTTTTGCCTGATAGTTTCGTTCATCCTGAAAGGTGATAGTCACCGCCTTACCGGCCAGCGGCAGAAATATCACATCATTTTCCCAGTCCCGAGGATAGGTAGGGCACCAAGCCGCTTCATATAAAGCAGAGTACTGCGGCTCTGCCTGCTTAATAACTACACTTTCACTGACCGTTACCAGGGGAAGTCCAGCATAAACGGCGAAGAATCGGTAATAATCACCTTGAACCTTTCCGGAGAGAGTCCATTTTGGAGATACTTCCTGGTTAAAGTCTTTATCCACTCCTGGGGACCGACAAACTACTATCTTTCGGACAGGTCCGTCTATCAGCAGTTCCGGTTCTCCCCAGGGGAGAATATTAGCCAAGGTGGTATAGCCAGTCCCGAGAAGATTCCAACCCCAGGAATGTCCTTGGTAAATAAGCTCCTTGCCGTTTAAGACAAAGCTGGTGATGGAAGCCTTGCCCAATCCGCCCATTTTCAACTTGCCATCAGAACCCAATTCAGTGGCTGCTCCCCGAATGCCCACAGAAATAATTTTGTTGGAAACCCGGCTATTGTAAAAGCAGTTTTTCTCGCCGTAAACCACCCGCTCAAATTTTAGGTCGGTGGGATATTCAGGTATCGGGGCTGGCTTCTCCCGATAATAGAGAAAAAAATTCTTGCTTTCCCCTGGTTTCAAATTTACCTGAAAAACAATCTCATCGTCCTTGTCCAGCTGACCGTTGCCTACCGCCTGATAGAGACCAGTATTATCCTTTTCATCCACCTGGACCGGTATCTCCTGGCCAGAAGTTTCCACCACTCGGACAGAACTACTAGCCAACGCTTCCTTCAACAACCCAGTCTTTTTCCGCAATATCTCTCCAGTAATCACGACCGGTATGTTTTTCCACTCCGAGCTGGTGGAATTTTTCAAGGTTATTTTCACCCTGTAAGTCCAGTTTTCGTTCCACCATTCCTGGCTCCATGCCCGAACACCCAACAAGACCATTCCTATTATCAGCCATAACCATTTCATTTCTCCCCCCTTGTTGAGACCAAGTTCTATCTTTAATTGGAAACCTGGAAAGCTGCCAGCTGTTTTTTCCCGGTAGCTTTCTCCAAAACAACCACCGACCAGGTGCCGCTGGCCGCGTTAACCGGAACCAGTATTTCTAAGGCTGCCTCGCCGTTAACCAGTAACATCGGGCCTGAGCGGTCATGCTTTTGCCCAGACGGTTCTGTAATAACAAACTCTCCAGGAACGGCTCCAGGAACCAACTGGCCTTTGGCAGTCAGCCTGGCTTGAATTCTTACCTTTTCTCCTGGAGAAACTCTTGTCGAAGAAATATTCAGGGCAAGATTATCCGGGGCTGCCGGAAGAGCCAGGAAAATTTTGCCTTCGGCTGGTCCCAGGGTAAAGCTGAAGGAACTATCAGGCTTCCTGGGTAACTCCTGGCTCGCCAGAAGGTCATAGATTCGCTTGCCTTTCTCCCAGCCAGTGAAGGTTACTTCCTGAGAGATTCCCTTTTCTTTCACTTTTTGCCATCGGCCTAAGTATTTTCCGTAATCTCTCTTATCGTTGACTGCCACTAGATACCTAACTCCAGCGCATTCCAGTTCATTCCAAAGAACATCTTTTGTCTGACAAGTAAAAGGATAATTCGCTTGTTCCTGAATGAACCGGGTAGCATCTTCCACCTGCTCGGCAGTAAACACCTTCATCCCAGGAAGTCCGTTTATCTTACATTTTTCATCAGCAATAATCTTCCCGCCAGTTTCAGCGAAGGCTTTTAACTGCCGGAAAATCTCTCTGGTGACCGCCGGTGTATTAGCCAGTACCACCAGGGTTTTCCCTTTCACCGCTTGAGGGTCTTCAGCAAAGGATTCATCGTAAAGGACATCAAAAGGCAGGCCAGAAGAAATTAAGGCTTCTCCCAGCCAGCCCATAGTCGGCCAGCGCTCATTGCCATAAAGGTTGCCGGCGAATGAGTTAATCGCGGCCACCCGCCTGGGAACATTCTGCCAAGAGGTAAGGAGCGGACCGAACGGCTGCCAGACTTCCCGGCTAAATCTGGCAAATTCATCTTTTACCTCAGGGATGAATAAGCCGCCGCCTTCTCCGCCAAACTCTTTAAGAGCCGCCGAGGCTTGTTTCCAGTCCAGGTCCTTTGTTTTTTCTTCAATTTCTTCCAGGGTGAGCATTCCTTTTGAAGAAAGCACCCGGTGCCAGCCCCAAAAACTCATCATACATAATGGCCGAGCCGAGCACAACCAGAGGACTTCTCGGAGCATCTCCGGCGGTGGGGTGGCGGCATAGGGGGCGGCTCCACCAGGCTTGAACAGAAACTGGGGCATGCCGGAAGGTTTCATCCCCCGGTTAGTGCTGACGCAGGCCAAGTTTTCTTGAACAACAATAGTTCTTCTCGGATTTTCATAGTAGAACCATTCTTGAGCCACATCCATATTCCGGTACCGTTTGACCGGCGGACAGCGAAGAATCGGTTCCTCAATTCGCACTATATCCGGCCTGACTTCCTTCAAGGCTTGAGAACATATCTCGTTAACAATCACCTCATTACCTCCTCCACGATGCCACCAAAGATGATACTGGTAGAACTGGTCATTTTCTTCCACAATGCCGTCTTTCGGAAACCAGTTTTCGCCCAGAAGCGTTGGATTCAGTCGGTTGAAAGGATGGAGATAAGCCCAGGCCTTCTTAGCCTCAGTCATCCATTTACTCAAGTCTAGTCCATACCTTTTCAGCACAAAATCCCTGGCCTTCTCGCTGAAGTCCATTGGTGAGTTCCATTCTGTGTTGATGATTACGTGGGTTAAAGACGGCATCTCTTTTATCTTCACAGCAAACTCTTTAGCCTGGTTCCTGGTTCTTTCCTGAACAGAGAGGGCAGCCGGATTAATCCCATCCAGAGAACCATCGTTTAATAGGACTGCTTCTTGGTCTGTTTCTGGCTTATGGCTGGCAGGTATATGCATATGAGCAAATCCAGAAAGACCAAATTCCGCAGCCCAGTCTAAGGCAGTAGCGGAAACTCCGGTAGACATAACAGTAACTCCCAGGTTGGCGGCTGTTTGAGTATCCTCATAGGTATTAGGGATATTCCAGGCAAAAACAGGCAACCTGTTTTTGTCCCGAAAGGGAGCTACCCGCACCTGGAAGACAGCCTCAAGGCCACTAACCGTCTCTTTCACTCTGAGAGAATAAACCCCTGGCGAAAACTTGCCCACTGGCCAGCGACATACCACTTCTTTCTGACCATTAGCCGCCAAGGCAATTGGGCCTGTTTCTTCCAGAAGATAGCGATCAAGAGAAAAAACCAGTTTGGCTTTTTCTGGCCTTTGGGAAAAGTTACGCAGCGTAAACCTTAGAGGAAATTCTTGCAAATCCCGGTTATAAACCCGGCAGGCTGAGGCAAATCTCACCCGGCATCCAGCCAAAGCTATGACAGGCTTTTTTCCCTGACATAAACCAGAAATTTCTTCCTCAGTTAAGGCTCTCCGGAAAACACAGAAGTCGTCTATTATCCCACCCAGATGCGTTTTGGCACCAAAAGGGTAGTTAGAATCAGAGTGGCCTGGCATAAGATAAGCATGCCGGCGCCAGACAGAGTCTGGTTCAAAATTCTGGGCAGTTACCGAAATAGTTTTTTTCCCGTTGAAGTAAACTGAAGCTTCTGGTCCGGACCAAACTAAAGCGACATGGAGCCATTCTTTAAATGGAGGTAGGGCACTGGTGTTTCGTCCCTTCCAATAGTCTAAACAAAGTCTTCCCTGGGGGTATTCACTCAAGCTGAGGAATATGTCCCACCCATTCCCCACAGAGAAAAATGTCCGATTAAACTGTCCGGGTTCCAAAAACATCCAGAAACTAACTGTTCCGGTGTGCGGATTGAAGGTCTCAGATAGGACCGGGAAAGTCAGCACTTCAGACCGACGAACTTTTCCTGGTTCTATCCAGGTGGAAGGAGTTAACCGGTTAGAATAGTGAATGCCAGCCTGCTCCACCATGAAAGCTGTCGCGACAAAACTTCCTGGGCTTTCAGCCAGGAGAGAGAATGTTGCCTGGAAAGGTTCCTGAAGAGATTTTTCCTTATATTTCTTTGTTTGCTGATTGTATGGCAAAACCAGATGATACCTGACCCAATCAGAAGTTAGCGTCACCACAGTAGATTCTTCCACCTCGTTGGTCTTGTCTGTTAGAACCAGTTTCACTTTTTCTCCACCGGTCACCCCTTTCAGATACACCGAAGCAATATACCTCATCGCCACAGGCAGAGAAAACTCACCGGCCACTAATCCCCCACCTGCCTTCTGACACTTCACTTTCACTCCAGGAAGATTAGCCAAGGTAGCTTTTTCCTGAGAAAGGGTCGCGTCTCCAACCGGCGTCAACCCAGCTGGCAAAACCGGCTGGTCTCTATCTGGAGGAAGGTTATTCTTTGTCCCCCGGGTATAATCTCCGTAATCGCCAGCTTCCAGAAAAATTCCCTGGCCAAAACGGCCTGGAACAAAACGCGGCTGGCCAGAAGAGAACTTTTTCAGATCCAAAGTATAAGCTTCTGATTTTCTAACAAAAGTGGCTGGCAGAAGCCCACCCTGACCTGTGAGAGCGTCAAGATGGCTATCAAAGGGAACATAAAGCAGGACCTCGTCAATAACTGAACCAGCCAAAAGAATACTGGTACCAAAGAACAGTCCTGCAAAAATTTTTCTCCAGGTTCTTATCATTCCTCCCCCCTGTCACCAGATTAATCTCTATCCCAAATTTCAGACTCCCCAGCTTCTTGCTTCCTATTTGTCTCCCCAGACAACCAGGACTTGGCCGTGATCTCTAAATAACAGGCCGCCTGATTCCCACCGGCTAACTCCTTGGCTTCTATCCTCCAGAAACCAGCCGGTTCATTCTCTGCCACTGAAAAACTTATCTCCAGGCTTCCGTTTTCCGCACAATAGTAATCAGAGTATTCAGTCCGTTGTCCAGCCCCATCAAAAACCTCAATCCATAAAGGCTGCAAACCTGGCAAGATTTTTCCCGACCGTCCGGTGATGGTTATTTTTACTGGTATTCTTTCCCCTTTTCTCGCTTTTTTCCTGGCTTCAAGACTTACCCCACCAATCGGTTCCGGATATTCTGCCAGGTAGGTGCCTTCAGCTGGAGCCAGCTCGGCGATAAATGTTAGCCAGCCATCTTTCTTCTGGCCGGAGACCTGCCGGTGTTGCCGGAGATTATAGAGCACATTCCCTGGGTTTTTCAGATTCAGAGAAACTTTGAATCTCTGAGGCAAACCAGCATCATGGATAGTCTTGAATCGTCCAGCCCATTCCCCAGCCTGCCGCCGGTCGTTAATCAGCACCCAAACTGGCAGTTTTTCTCCTTCCAACCGGTTGTACAAAATATCTGGTGAATCCAGTTTGATCTCTGGCTGATAGACTCCCTGGAAGACTTCTCTCAGGTAAGCCACAATTTCATCCATCCTTTTTTTCACTCGGTCAACATCGGTTTTACCGGAAGAAGCACTGGCGTAGTTGAGTTCCTGGACAAACTCAAACCTCGCCCCAGATAGCCTCTTGACACCAGGGATTTCAGCTTCCAGGTAAGGGTCGGCAAAAATCTTGCCTCCTTTCTGGGCGAAGGCAACCAGCCTTTGATAAACTGACTGGGGTAAAGTCTGGCAATAGGAAAGGACCACAGCCTGATACTTCCTTTTTTCCAGAACATCTTCTTTCACATCCGCCTCATAAATCACATCGGTAGGGATGTTGGCTGCCTGAAGGGCATCATAGAAATTCATACTGTGAATGCCTGGGGCGTACCGCCAGCCAGTGACAAACAGTTCGCTAGCTGTAGAAACTAAGAACGCCACCGGCTTATTCGGGCTGGTTAGTTTTTTCACCAAGGGGCCAAAAGGTCTAATGACTTGCTCGCTGAACCTGGCCAGTTCCGGATAAACCCCGGGATGGCAGGTTTCTTTTGGGTCCCGCTCATCATTGATAGCCAGGTGGGTTCCCCAGAAAAAGGTGGAATCCAGCGGCCGGGAAAAGTTAATCCAGAGAGATTCCCTGATGACATCCGGGGAAGGAGTCATGTCTTCTGGCCCTACCCAGCCTTTCTTCCAGAGGATCTGGACATCGTGGGAAATTTTTTGGTTCAGATACTTCTTGGTAGCCACAAGAGAATCAACATAGAAAAGGAGAGAACGGGGAGAAGGCCAGGCATAACTCCAGTGCTGGGCGATATCACATCCTCTCGCTTTCCCATAAACAGCCGGACAACGAAGGACTGGTTCAGAGATTGTGATGATATCCGGCCGGTATTTTTTCACGATGGCCGCCATTCTTTCATTGAAGGGCACCAACCCTTGCCCTTTTTCCCACCACCAGAGAAGATACTGGTAGTAACGATTATCGTCTTTGATAATGCCTTTGACCGGTTGCTCCTCCGGGGCCAATTTTGTCCGGTCAATCGGAAAAGTAAATCTCGGTGGGTCAGCGCCGAAATCTTTTCGGTAAAGAGCCACTGTTTCCTCGCTATAGTCAAATTCTCGGTCCCACTCAGAATTCAAATTGACCGTTTTCAATCCGTCAAAACCTTGGTAGGTTTTCATCACCGCTTCCATCCAAGCCTCTGCCCAGCTGACAAAAGCCGGATGATGGGGATTGTTGCCCAGAGGTTGACCAGTGAGAGAAACGCCTTTTATATTAACTGCAGTAGGCAGGTTCCGGGCGTAGATGTTATGTACCTGTAACCCGCTCACCAGTCCCAGAGCCACTCCTTGATTGTAGGCTTGAAAATTCACCTGGATGCTTTCCTGGTCATCGGGAAGGACCGGAATATCAATGTCCTTACTGGCATACTCAGGCCTGATGACCGGCGATATCCAGAAAGATGTAAAACCGTGCGTATGGATCTCTGGCATCAAACCGCCCCAGTTAAGAACTTCCATCCGTTCTGAATTGATAGCCGGAGCAATATTCACCGGCCACAACTTCTGGAATATTGGAGTCTCTCCCTTCAGAATTTCTCCTTTCAACCAGTAGGCGCCACTTTTCCATCTTTTGGTATTTACGGGAAACTCAATCAATATCTCTTGGCCGGCAGGCAAGCGGGTTACTTCCTTTTCCAGACCGACTACATTGGAGAGCCGGAGAAAAACTTTTAACCCAGATATTTCCTGCCGACCAAGATTTTTTAGAGAAAATACCAGTTTTTCTTTTTTGCCTCGGAAAAAAGAGGTTACCGGACTGACTAATTTAAACTCTGGGTTTAGTTGAGCCACCTCTTCAGAAGAGGGCGCCGCCAGACCTTCTACCCTGACTGACCTCCATACTCCCCTTCTTTCCTTTTCTCCTAAGGCAATCTTGCCCTTCTGAAAGGTGTAATCTACACATTGCATCATCAACTGGCCGTTAATTGCCACTGATAAAATTGGTCCAGCAAGACTAAACTGGAACTGGCCAAAAGGATTTTGCCCCCCGCCAATATCCAGCACTCCCACCTTTCTGATGAGCACCTCTTTTTGTCCGAAGAAAATCCGGTTAATCTGGATAGATTCACCCCGTCCCTGGTATTCTAACTGGTAATGGTTGTTTTCGTCCTGCCAGCGGCCAGCAATAAAAAGGGAACCGCCACTATCCAGCGCTTTCATCTCCACCGTTACCACATAGTCTGACCAGGCTTCCTCTCCGGCTACGCTCCAATAAGCCACTGAACCATCAGTAGTTTCCAGATAGCAACCATCCTGGTAGTACCAGTGTCCGCTTAGAGGCTTCCACTGCGGATCAGGCGGAGCATCAAACCGGCTGGATAATAACACTGCCGAACTGGATAATCCGCAGAAAACCGCAAGGAAAACCAGAGCCAAGACAAATAATCCAGTATCACGAAGGTAAAGAAAGAAATCCATCCAGAGCCTTTCTCTTACCCAGTCAACTGTCATCTAAAAGTTTACCAGTTTTAGCCGTCTGGAGCAAGAAAATTTATTTATTGATTTAGGACATGAAGAATTGGAACTATAACTACCGGGTGGACGAAATGTTCTGGCAGGGACCAGCAGACAAGGGCGACTTAAACGAGAATTCTTTTCTGGCCGTTGCCGATTTGGTACTTTGCTGGCGGATGAGCCTCAGGCTTAATGAACCCAACCATGCCCTGGCTGATATGAACGGCAATGAGGTGGTTAATATCTTGGACTTAATTCTTCTTTTGAGAAAAATCTTAGACCTCGCTTGACTCAAGCTCAGAAAAAGAATGAATTTCTTTGACAGCCTATGGTGTTAATAAGAATTGTCGCCCCGTATTGCCCACCATAAATTAACGGAGAAATCAGCCACCCCGGTTATTCTTTGCTTTCCAGCCCTCTCTGTATCAACAATTTCTTTCAGATCATCCTGAAGAATTTTCTGAGGGCTTCAGTGTTATTTCCAGGACCGGCGAGGCCTTCCGAAACTTAACAACTGTCTGGAGAAAATATTCCAGGCGACCACTGGGAACAACTCTATTAAAATCTTTCAGGAAGACCTCAAGGTCTTCCGGGGAGACAAAACCATTCACCAGCCGCTGGTAAAGGTCCTGAAACTCGGCCCGATCTAACTCCGGCCAATCGCGGCGAAGTTCCTGGTATATTTCCTCTTTTCTCTTTTCTTCCAAAATAGTGTTGAATTCCTCAGCCAGCGACTGCTCTGCTTGTCGGCCAAATTCATATTCTAACAATTCCCCTTGAGTTTCCAGACGCTCATTCTCCCGCCGACTAGCTCGCTGAACGCAAATCTGACCGTAAATAATCGGCACCGCAATCAGAAGAACCCCGAAGTAAAAACCAGTCAGGGCAATACCCACCCCGATGGCTAACCCAACATTACCTTCGTAAACCAGGCGAATAAAGTCAATAATTCCTGTGAGTAACCCGGTCTTCAGCTTGAAAAACCAGGAGTAGGAAACATCCAACCCGATTAACAAACACCCAAAAATTAAGCCGCGCAGATAGCCGTAATCCTGGGCGTTCTCTGGAGTAAGCTCAAGGGGAATTCCCAGCCAGCGGCGCTTGGGTGGAAAGAAAATCTCCGTCAGTCTCTGAAGATTAGCCTTCACCGTTTCCAGAGAATCATAAGAGCCGGAAGTAATAAATTCTGAATTACCTTTGAAAATAGCTACAAACCGGTCAACCGGAGTGGTAATATTTTGAATGAAGTAAGGAAAGACAAACTGGTGCTTGGTGAAAATCTCCCATCGGCCGAACGCGGTTTCTAAGGTGGTTTCCAGATGGTAGCTTAAGGCGCTCAGAAGCCGGTAGGTCTCTTCATTTACCCGGTTAAAATGTTTTAACTCGGTAAACAATCTCTGTTTTTCTACCTCTTCCACGACCCTATTTTAGCCCATTTTCCCAAAAAGGGGCAATGGCTTTATAATATTTAGGTATGAAGAAGATTGTTATTCTTGGTTCCACTGGCACGATTGGCCAAAATACGTTAGAGATTGTAAGAAAAGAGCCAAAGAATTTCCAGGTGGTCGGCCTGGCCTGCCATTCCCGGATTGAAGAAATCGGAAAGCAAACCAGAGAGTTTCAACCGAAATATGTGTGTTTGGCCAGTCCGGTCAAAAACCCAAATGAACTTTTCCCTGGGATGAAAGTATTGACCGGAACAGAGGGGCTGGTGAGTCTGGCTACACTGCCGGAAGCTGACCTGATAGTCGTAGCAATTCCCGGCATTACTACTCTGCTACCAGTGCTGGCTGGCCTTACCCAGGGGAAAGTTGTGGCCCTGGCTACCAAAGAGATTATGGTGGTGGCTGGTTCACTGGTGATGGAAACTGCCAGGAAATATCACGCCACGATTCTGCCAGTAGATAGCGAACACAATGCTCTTTTTCAATGTCTAAAGGGGGAAGAGAAAAACCGGATAGCCAGGGTTTATCTGACAGCTTCTGGCGGTCCTTTCCTGAACAGGAATGATTTGGAAAATGTTAATCTCCAGCAGGTCTTAAATCATCCGGTCTGGAAGATGGGCCGAAAGGTCACAGTGGATTCAGCTACCTTAATGAACAAAGCTTTTGAGATGATTGAAGCTCACCATCTTTTCTCTTTACCCGCCGAGAAAATTTCTGTTCTGATTCATCCGGAAGCCATTGTTCACGGGATGGTGGAGTTTGCTGATGGGGTCCTCAAAGCAGTTCTTTCTTCTCCAGACATGAGATTTGCCCTAAGTTATGTTTTGCACTATCCAGAAAGAAGCGGATTTGCCTGGAAAGCGCTTAAACTGGCCGAGATAGGTCAGCTAACCTTTCAAAAAGTAGAGGAAAAGGATGGGTGGTTTTTCCTGGCCAGAAAGGCTCTTTCTGAAGGCGGTTCTGTGCCCGTGGTCCTCAATGGAGCCAACGAGGAAGCGGTTTCCCTTTTTCTTCAAGGAGCGATAAGATTCACCCAGATTATTCCTCTGGTGGAACAGGTTCTGAAAGAACACCCCTTCTCCCGGCCAGGGTCACCCGAGGAAATCATCAAGCTAAACCAATGGGCCAGGTCAAGAGTAAGAGAATTGGTCAGACTTGACAATAAAGGAGTGTAAACCATGGTTCTTTCTGTTCTTGGAGTGTTAATTCTTTTTTCGGTGGTAATCATTGTCCATGAATTTGGGCACTTCTGGTTGGCTAAGAAATCAGGTATCAGAGTGGAAAAATTTTCAGTCGGATTCGGACCGAAACTTTTTTCCTGGCGAGGCCGACTCCGTCAGAAACTTTACCTTTACCCCTATTTATTCGGACCGAAAATAGAGTCCACAGTAGCCGATGAGACTGAGTATCAAGTCTGTCTGTTCCCTTTTGGCGGATTTATTAAGATGGCTGGTGAGGATTATCAGGCAGAAGGACCTTTTGAACCTGGTGAGTATATGGCTAAATCCCCGGGTATCAGAGCCAGAATTGTGGCTTCCGGGGCCCTCCATAATTTGCTTTTTGGACTTGTGCTGTTAATTCCTGTTTTCATGTTAGGTGTCCCTGGGTATGATGGGACAAAAATTGGTTCTTTTGTTAAGGGGATGCCAGCGGAGACCGCCGGTCTGCAAATAGGTGACGAGGTCATCTCAATTAACGGAAAGAAATGCCGGGAATGGTTTGATGTCATTCAGAACATTCGTCAGGCCACCAGCCAAAACCCAAGCCGACCGGTGATTCTCGTAATCAGGCGAAAGGATGAAATTCACTCTTTCTCCATCGTCGCTCAACCGGCTCCAGGGCTTAACCAATCTGGCAAGCAAACCACTACCTATCTTCTTGGCATCAGCCCCAAGGAGAAACTGGAAAAGTATTCCTTTTTTCCGGCTATCTGGAGAGCGACTCGCGAATTTGGAAAAATGACCTATGGCGTTTTCCTGGCTTTCAAACTGCTTTTCACCCGGCAGGTATCAGCCAAACTCCTTTCTGGGCCTGTGGGCATTGCCCAGTGGGGAGCAGAAATCATCCATGCCGGAATTGCCAGATTCATCTATTATGTGGCTTTCATCAGTGTCAACCTTGGTTTTATCAACCTGTTTCCCTTTCCCATTCTGGATGGTGGCCACCTGGTCGGTTTGTTCCTGGAACGACTCAGGCAGAAAAGGCCCAGCAAGAGATTTCTGGAAGTTGTCCAATATGCTGGGGCCATCGCCTTAATTTTCCTGGCTCTTTTCGTTACTTATAATGATCTTCTCCGCATTCTGGAAGCAAGGCTGAAGGCCGGCAGATAACCATGAGGCGAACTACCCGGAAAATTCCCGTTGGCAACCTATACATCGGGGGTGACGCTCCGGTATCAGTCCAGGCGATGACTAAGGTACCCACGGCCAACCAGCTAGTTCTGCTCAACCAGTGCCGGCGTCTGGTGAAAAGTGGGGCTGAGTTAATTAGAATCTCCATTCTCACTGAAGAAGAAACCAGGGTAATCCCTTTCTTGAAGAAAAAGATACCGGTGCCAATCATTGCCGATATCCACTACAGTGAAAAGTTGGCTCTGGCAGCGATGGAGGCAGGCGCAGATAAAATCCGGGTCAATCCAGGAAACATTCCTCGGGAGAAACTTCGCGTTTTCCTCCGGGAAGCCAGGCAACGAGCTGTGCCGTTGCGTCTGGGAATAAACTCTGGTTCTATCCAGTTTCAGGGTTCCTTGATTCAGGCGATGGTAAGCACTGCTTGCGATTGCTTAAAGTTCTTTGAGGACCAGGGAGTAAATCTCTTGATTATCTCTTTGAAAACACCCTCTGTCCCGGAAACAGTTGAATGTTACCACCGCCTGGCAGAAAGATGTGATTATCCTTTCCACCTGGGAATTACCGAAGCCGGAAAAGGACCACTGGCTGAGGCTAAATCCGTTCTGGGAATAGGTAGTCTTCTCTTAGAAGGGATTGGAGATACTCTCCGGGTATCACTCACTGAGTCTCCGGAAAAGGAAGTAGCCTTGGGCCAGACAATTCTTCAGGCCGCCGGTCTAAGGAAATTTTTTCCAGAAATTATTTCCTGCCCAGGTTGCGGTCGGACCCAAGTAAACTTAAAAAAAATGGTTTCCCGGGTAAGGAAGGAGGTCCAGAGCGTGAGTAGAAAGCTCCCCGGTTTGAAAGAAATGAAGATTGCGGTGATGGGCTGCGCGGTTAACGGACCCGGAGAAGCCAAACAGGCAGATATTGGGCTGGCTGGCGGAAGGAACCGATTTACCCTTTTTGCTAAAGGGAAAATTATTGGCACTTTCCCGGAAAAGAAAGCGTTCGGAGAACTAGCCAAATACATACTTTCTCTTGCCGGAAACAAAAATTCTTCCGCGGGGAGCTAAAAACTTCAGAAAGATTGCTTCAGCTGTTTGACAAATCTTCTCCGGCAGGTATCATATGTAGCTAACGATGGGGGAATTAATGGCTGAAGAGATAAAAATTGGCATTATCGGTTTTGACACTTCGCATGTGTTAGCTTTCACCAAACTCCTTTCAGACAAAACGGATCCTCATTATGTCCCTGGGGGTAAGGTAGTCGCCGGTTACCCTTCTTTTAGTCCTGACCTGCCTTCCAGTTTCACCCGGGTGGAGGACTACAAAAAAGAACTGACAGAAAAATGGGGAGTGAAACTAGTTGGCTCTATCCCAGAACTACTTGACCAGGTTGACGCTGTGCTCCTGGAAAGTGTGGATGGAAGGCGGCACCTCCAGGAAGCCCAACCCGTGTTTAAAGCTCGCAAGCCGGTATTCATTGATAAGCCCTTAGCCGCCTGTTACTCAGACGCTGCCGCTATCATTCAAACCGCCAAAGAATATAACTGCCCCATGTTTTCTTCTTCTTCGTTGCGCTTTGACGCCAACATCGTTGCCGCCAGGACAGACCCGGAACTAGGTCGGGTGCTAGGGTGCGATGCTTTCAGTCCAGCCAGTCTTGATCCGACGAATCCTGGTCTTTTCTGGTATGGTATCCACGGGGTAGAAATTCTTTACACCTTTATGGGCACCGGTTGCCAGAAAGTTTTCTGTGCCAAAACGGATATCTATCACTCTGTAGTCGGCCTCTGGACCGAGGGAAAACTTGGAACAGTCAGGGGGACAAGGGCTGGCAGTCACTCCTACGGCGCAACAGTTTTTGGAGAGAAGAAGTTTGTCCAAGTAACCTACTCTACTCAGGTTCCCTTCTATGCTCAGCTGCTGAGAAAGATTATCGCATTTTTTCAGGGCCAGCCTGCCCCAGTACCTCTGGAAGAAACCCTGGAACTGATGGCTTTTATGCAGGCCGCTATCATCAGCGAACAGGAAAATAGGGAAGTGGCCTTAGTTGAGGTAATGAAATAGACAAAGGGTTACCGCCGCATCAATTCGTCCCGAAATTTATTGATTTCCGGGTAAGCATTGATATCTTCTACGGCTTTCCATTCTTCCACAAGCCTTCTTTCTTGGCGGGATAATCTCTGGGGTAGGCAAACTTTGATTCTTACCAGTTGGTCCCCCCGGCCAGTCCCTCCTAACCTGGGGAAACCAAGGTTCCTCAGTCGTAACATCGCTCCGGTCTGCGTGCCAGGAGGAATTTTCATCTTTACCTTTCCGGTAAGGGTGGGAACCTCTATTTCGTCTCCTAGGATAGCCTGGGTTACTGTCACAGGAACAGTGCAAACTACTTCATCCCCGTGTCGCTCAAAAAAGGTGTCCCTTTCCACAAAGACGGTAACATAAAGGTCGCCTCGGGAACTATCGCCTGAACCGGCATCACCTTCTCCTTTTAACCGAAGGCTAGTACCACTTTCTATGCCAGCAGGAATTTTCACCTGAAGCCGATGGGGCACCCGAACTAATCCGCTTCCCTGACAGTTTAAGCAGGGCTGGGTAATCACCGTTCCTTCTCCCTGGCATCGGGGACAAGTCTGGGCGAAGGTAAAAAAACCTTGTTGGCTAACTATCTGACCCCGACCACGACAGGTTGGGCAAACGCCTTTCCCTTTGCCGCTTTTGCTTCCAGTACCATTACAAACAGGACACTTCTCCCGCCGGGTAAAATTAATTGTTCTTTCTGTCCCAGTGGCGGCTTCCCGGAAACTGATAGAAATCCGATATTCCAGGTCTGCCCCGCGCGGCCGTCTGACTCTAGTCCCAGTCCGTCCAGCTCCAGTTCCCAAAATGTCCGCAAAAAAATCTGAGAACACATCTCCAAAAATATCAGAGAAATCTACATCAGAACGTACCCGGGAAAAATCCTGCCGCCAATCAAACCCTTGTGGTCCAAAACCAGCGTGTCCAAACTGATCATAAGTGGCTCTCTTCTGAGGATCACTTAACACTTCGTAAGCCTCGGTAATCTCCTTGAACTTTTCCTCAGCCTCTTTGCTGCCAGGGTTTCGGTCAGGATGATACTTCAAAGCCAGATCCCGATAGGCCTTCTTCAGTTCATCAAGCGTAGCCTTTCTATCCACCCCAAGAACCTCATAATAATCCCGTTTCTCTGCCATTTATTTCTGCCCGGATTTCTTTTATATTTTACCCCCTCTTCTCTATCTATCCAAACCTTTGCCGAAAGCAAAAGGGACCTTCAGTTTTTTAGATGATTGCTTAACCAGAAAAAACTAAAACCCTATTCAGGCAGGCAAAAAACAAATCCATGGGAAAAGCGAGAGGATACCAAAGGAAACCTGCTTTATTGAGAAACAGAGTCTCTCTTGAAATCTACTTCTTTGACCAATGGGAAGCATCCGGGTTCCCTTTTCTTACTCCTTGAAAGGAGGTGATCCAGCCGCACCTTCCGGTACGGCTGCCTTGTTACGACTTCGCCCTCCTTACCGAGCATACCTTGGACACCCTCCTTCCTTGCGGATTGGAAAAGGCGGCTTCAGGTATCCTCGACTCAGTTGGCGTGACGGGCGGTGTGTACAAGGCCCGAGAACGTATTCACCGCGGCCTGGCTGATCCGCGATTACTACCGATTCCAGCTTCATGCAGGCGGGTTGCAGCCTGCAATCTGAACTGGGGCTGGCTTTTTGGGATTTGCTCCGCCTCGCGGCTTGGCTTCCCTCTGTACCAGCCATTGTAGTACGTGTGTAGCCCTGGACATAAGGGTCGTGCTGACTTGACGTCATCCTCACCTTCCTCCGTGTTAACCACGGCAGTCCTCGTAGAGTGCTGCCTTTTACAGGCGAGTAACTACGAGCAAGGGTTGCGCTCGTTCCGGGACTTAACCCAACACCTCACGGCACGAGCTGACGACAGCCATGCAACACCTGTGCTGGCTCCCACCTTACGGTGGGTCGTCACCCTTTCGGGCTCCTACTACCAGCATGTCAAGCCCAGGTAAGGTTCTTCGCGTACCATCGAATTGAACCACATACTCCACCGGTTGTGCGGGCCCCCGTCAATTCCTTTGGGTTTCAACCTTGCGGCCGTAGTCCCCAGGTGGGGTGTTTAACGCGTTAGCTTCGGCATCGATCCGTATTACCGGACCGACACCCAGCACCCATCGTTTAGGGCGTGGACTACCGGGGTATCTAATCCCGATCGCTCCCCACGCTTTCGTCCCTCAGCGTCAGTTCCGAGATGGAAAACTGCCTTCGCCATTGGTGTTCCTGCCGATATCTACGCATTTCACCGCTACACCGGCAGTTCCGTTTTCCTCCCCCGGACTCCAGTCAGATAGTTTCGACCCCAATTCTCTGGTTGAGCCAGAGGATTTCAAAGCCGACACATCTGACCGCCTACAGACCCTTTACACCCAGTAAATCCGGGTAACGCTCGCCCCTCCCGTCTTACCGCGGCTGCTGGCACGGGATTAGCCGGGGCTTCCTTTAGCGGTACTGTCATTCACCAAAGGTGAACTTCCTCCCGCTTGACAGGGTTTTACGATCCGAAGACCTTCATCACCCACGCGGCGTCGCTGGATCACCCTTTCGGGCATTGTCCAAGATTCCTCACTGCTGCCTCCCGTAGGAGTCGGGGCCGTGTCTCAATCCCCGTGTGGCTGGCCGTCCTCTCAGACCAGCTACCCGTCTTAGCCTTGGTGAGCCATTACCTCACCAACTAGCTGATAGGACTCAGGCCCATCCCCCGGCGATCTGCCTTGCGACAGATCTTTCCGACCCTGGCGATTCCGCCAAGGAAGTATATACGGTATTAGCCCGCCTTTCGGCAGGTTGTCCCGTTCCAGGGGGTAGGTTACCCAAGTGTTACTCACCCGTTCGCCGCTTTCCCCCGCCGCCACCAGATTGCTCCGATTTAAGCGGGTTCGTCGCTCGACTTGCATGTGTTAGGCACGCCGCCAGCGTTCACCCTGAGCCAGGATCAAACCCTCGTTTGAACTGGCTGTGGACTATCTTGTCCACAAACTTTGAAACCCGAATGCTTCCCACTTGTCAAAGATCAATTCTGCGGTATATAGTACCGCTCTTAAGCCCTAACTGTCAAGACTTCCTTATTTCTTCTCCGCCGGTGGTGGAGGAGTCTCCGCTGGTGGTGGAGGCGGTGGTACTTCCCCACCTGGTGGTGGAGGTGCCATCTCACCTTCCGGAGCCGGCGGTGGAGGTGGTGCTTTCTTCGGCATCGCCTGTTTGATGATGAAGAACAGCGCCACCAAAATAATAATGATCAGAATCGCAACCGCAGCTGGATTGCTCTTCTTTTCTCCTGCCATTTTTCACCTCCTTTTCTTGTTTCGCCTGGGCGATTTGCCCTTTCTGGCTATTTACCTGTCAATTATACTGATGCTTCTTCGGCTGTCAAGTTGTCAACCCCGTTTCTGAAAACGGTTGTAATGCACAATCTCAGCCAGACTCCTCTTGGGAACGTGAAAAACCCCATCCTCGTCTCGCCAGTACTTAACTGACCCTTGATAGGGTTCAATCACTGCCTTCTCATCAGGATAACCTAAAGCTACCACCGAGTCAATTACATATCCTTCTGGCAAGGAAAGAATCTCAGCGAGCTTTTCTCTTCTCACAGAACCTATCCAGCAAGTTCCCAGCCCCTCTTCTACCGCCTGAAGCAAAATGTTTTCAATGGCAGCCGCCAAATCAGCCACCGGAGTCCTTGGATTGATAGCCGTATTCTGAAGGGCAACTATGTAGGCAGTTGGCCTTTTCCCTTCTGGAGGATTACCCGCTGGGGCAATGTAACCTGCCCAAGCCAGGGTAGCAAAAATATCTGGCAGTAACCCCGGGTCATTTACAATGATAAATTCCCAGGGTTGAAGGTTACCACCACTGGGGGCAAACCTGGCAGCTTCCACCAGTTTCTGCAAGACTGGCAAAGGCACCTGGTCTGGTTTAAACCGTCGGATTGTCCTTCGTTTCTTGATGGCTTCAAACACATCCATAAATGAAGTATACCATATATTGCTATTACCAGAAACAAACAACCCACAAACTCCAGAAGCATTCTGCTACCCAGGGCCGCCTCCTTGACAGAGATAAAAGTATATAGTAGCCTGACAAAATGACTGGCTGGTCATTTTTTTAGACAATTTTTAGACAAAATGAACCAAGAAAAATGTTCCCGGACAGAGAGAAAAGAAAAGAGGCAACAACAGATACTCCAGGCAGCCAGCCAGATTTTTTCTGACAAAGGTTACTGGAAAGCAGACATGGAAAGCATTTCCCGAAGGGCCGGACTGGCGAAAGGGACTATCTACCTTTATTTCCCTGGGAAAGAAGAACTTTTCCTTTCTCTCTTTAAATCCGGCCAAACCGAGTTGCTGAATAAAATCCTCTCTCTCATCCGTCAGGGTCTCTCTTTTACCAGAATGGTTGAAGAAGCAGTGGATATCTACCTGAATTTTTTTCAACAGTACCCAGC